>JAJONK010000496.1 GCA_021323355.1 Deltaproteobacteria bacterium | reverse complement strand
AACGGCAGGACACCGTGGGGCTACAAATTGAACCATTTTACGACCCGCTCCGCATCCATCATGCCGCCGATCAAATAGATCATTGACGCGAATGGAAGCGTGAGCACCGCCCAAAGACCCGTTAACAGCGCATAATCTCCATTAATGTCAGTCATGATGCTCAGTGCTTCGAGGAATTTAATCGCGACGAACGGCCCGCTAGAAAGCACAATGAAAACTACTCCGAAGATGAGCCCGTAAGGTCTGTAGCAATGAGCCGAGTCATCGACGGCAGATTTTCTCTGGTTGGTTCGCTCGTGAATATGCGCGCATCGCTTTCGAATTTCGGCTTCGAGTCGATTTTCTCCATGGCGCTCGCGATCGGCATCAGACCAGTAACGTGATTTAAATAATTCTCGCAGTGAGTAGGCGGAATAATCTGCCCCACCGCGGATCGCGTTTGTTTGCTCGGAGTGTTGACTAAGGTTCCATGTGATTTCCATGGGGGGTGCGGATCAGCAAGGAATATACCAAAGAGTTCCATAGTCACTCTTGCTAATGCAACGGTAAACTAGCAGCCTGTAAAAGAAAATTTTGTAATGCAATGAACGAAAAACTTCCCGACATAACTCAAGCGAGCAAAAAGGAACGAACCGGGAAATCCATGGTCGATTCTTGACTTTCCTTCAGACCTGGTCTGCACGAGTTGCCATGGTTGAGTGGCACTTGGGCGAACGGTAGCTGAACTCAAGCCCAATTCTTAGCAGTGCTGCTCTTTGCCGTTGTCACGGCGATCGCCGCATACGCCGCAGTGGTGAGGAGCACACAAGCGCCGGTGACGAAGAGCGGTAAGGCCACTCCATAGCGCAAAAGGTAAGCACCAGAAAGTGCGCCCCCGAACAGAGCTATGATGGAGAAGATGCGGCGCGCTGGCCGCGGGTTACTGCCTCCGGCGACCGACGAGTCCGCGGCCAAGCCGGTCAATGTCAGCGTTAGAACCGTGGTCGTGACATCTGCCACGCGGAGTTGCCGGACCGTAGCATTCCTCAGTCCCATCGATAATGCCGTCAAAACGATCATTGCGTACAGTTGATGCGCCGGCGCCGATGACCGCATGTCGAATCCAATCGCGCTCACGGCCGCGGCAAAGATCAAGAGCGCCTCTAAAATTCCTGCGCTAAGGATCAACCGGCGCCGACTGCCGGCCGCCAGGGTGGAGCCGAGCTTTCCGCCGATCGTCGCCCCGATAATAAAGCCGCCAAGAGATGATAAAGCGCGTGCGATCGATAGGCCGGAAACTCCGGCTGCGGCGAATGCCAAGAGAACCACGTTGCCCGTCATATTGGCGACGAATACACGTCCGAGTCCGATATAGCTGACCGCATCGATCAGCCCTGTGTTGAAGGTTAGCACCATCAGCGCCAAGAGTAGGGATTGAGTCTGACGTGCTGTCGGACCAGCCGCCGCCTTCTCCTGCTCTACGGCCATAACTGCTTTAGACCCAAAGAATCACCGGCGGATCGCTTTGCTTCCGAGTTACGTTTGGCGTTCGTTTCCTATGGAAGACAACGGGCGAGGCTGCGCATTGGAGGCCTAAAACGATTTACGCCGCAGCATTCGCTTGACAAGCATAGCGGTGATGCCGGCGAAGGCTGCTTTGCGAAACGAGCCGCCCAAAAGGCCGCCTGCCCGTCCCGCTTGAGCACCTCGGCTCGCTCCACCCAATAGACTCTGAAGAAGTCGGCGCTTCAGCAAGAAAGAAAAGATTGGCATCTTCGGCTCCTTACTTTAGGTTAAAGTCTGACCTACATCGATCCGCAAGGAAGATGCCATAGGGCTCGCCACTGGCACTGCGCGATGAAATCGATCCAGTGTATTGCAAAAGCGACATTGCCATATCCTAGGGCTTGTCGGCCGGGACACGATCAGCCGTATGTATAAAAGCCCCTGTCAGAACGAGGAGGTGTCGTAGATTGACGTTGAAAGGTTAGCTACCTTATAGGTGAAGCCGCCAGTTGCCAGCGGTAATATTCGGACGAAAGACCTTAACTGGGGCATCTTCATGTATACTATACAATCTTCATATCCCAGCCGAGCACCTTCTCATCCGGTCTCATCCGCCAAGCCAGATTCTTCGCCGCGCCGTAGATGGATGCGAGATTGTAAAGCGGTACGAACGGCGCGTCTTCCATAAGAATCTTTCCCGCCTGCTGCAGCAACGCGATCCGTTTCTTAATGTCGGGGATCATTTGCTCTTCATCGATGATTTTGTCGAAAGACGGGTTGCTGTAATTGCACCGCTTGGTGGTGCCTGTGCGAAAATACTGGTCGTAGAAGGTATCCGCATCGGTCAAAGATCCGCGATTGTTATAATAGAAGGGGAGCTTGCCGCCGTTGACTCCTTCCTGTCCCCAAAACAGAGCCCATTCTTGAGAGATGAGCTCGACTCTGAAGCCGCCTTTGACCATCTGAGCCGCCACTGCCTGGCAGACTTCTCTGTCTTTGGCATAGCGGCCGGCGGAATAATAGAGCTGCACGTCACAGCCATCGGTGTATCCGGCTTGCGCCAATAGCGCCTTAGCTTTGTTGGGATCATAGGGATAGCGTTTGAGTTTCGGATCAGAGCCGATGACGTGCGGTCCGACCGGCCCGTCGATCGGATAACCGATGCCGTCAAAGATGTTTTTCACAATAGCCGATGCATCGACGCAGTGATTGACAGCCTGACGCACCAGCTTGTTGTCAAAGGGCTTGTAGGCGACGTTCATCATAAGAAAATACATCTCCAAGCCTTCGATCTTATCGACCCTGATGCGCGGATGACGCTCTAATCTGCCGACTTCATGGACCGGAATGGCGTTAATGAAATCAGCCTGGCCTGATTCCAATGCCGCAAGGCGCGCGGCGTCTTCGGTGACCTTGCGAAAGACAACTTCTTTGATCGCCGCTTTGCCGCCCCAGTAATCGTCGTTGCGGGTGAAAACCAGATTACCGCCGCGCTGAAAGCTGACGAATTT
>JAJONK010000051.1 GCA_021323355.1 Deltaproteobacteria bacterium | reverse complement strand
TAAGAGTTACACGAACTTCTAAGCTCTAGTCAAAGGAGGCACGTCGATCATGGTCAACACACAGGAACTGGAAACCGTTGCTCGAGGCATGGTGGCAAAAGGCAAGGGGATATTGGCTGCCGATGAAAGTATGGGAACCATCAAGCGCCGCTTTGACAGCATCAAAATTGAATCCAACGAAGATAACCGCCGCGCCTATCGCGAGATGTTGTTTACCACCAAAGGCATCGAGGAATCGATTAGCGGCGTGATTCTCTTCGATGAAACTCTGCGCACGAAGGCCAGCGATGGGACGCCGTTCGCGCAATTGCTGTCCGGGAAAGGCATCATGCCCGGTATCAAAGTCGATAAAGGTCCGGTGGACATTCCCAATTTTCCCGGCGAAGTTGTCACCGAAGGACTGGACGGACTACGCGCGCGGCTGAAGGAGTACAAGGAACTCGGCGCCAAATTCGCCAAATGGCGCGCGGTGATCTCGATCGGCGATGGGATACCGACCTATACTTGCCTAGAGCTCAACGCCGAGGCGCTAGCCCGGTACGCGGCGTTGTGCCAGGAAGCCGGCATTGTTCCCATTGTCGAACCGGAAGTGTTGCTCGACGGCTCGCACACCATTGAACGGGCTCACGAGGTGACCGAGCATACGTTGAAAGTCACTTTCACGCAGCTTTTTCTGCAGCGGGTTTATCTCGAAGGAATGATTCTCAAGCCTAGCATGGTGGTTCCAGGAAAGGACTCTCCTAAGAAAGCCAATGTTGAAGAAGTTGCCGAGCGCACGATCCGTTGCCTGAAGCGCACCGTCCCGGCAGCGGTTCCGGGCATCGCTTTTTTGTCAGGTGGACAGAGCGCGGAGAGCGCTACCGAACATCTCAATGCCATGAACGCCATGGGACCGCTTCCTTGGGAGGTTACGTTCTCTTATGCGCGGGCCCTCCAGGACCCGGCTTTGAAAGCGTGGAAAGGCGATCCGGGCAATATCGGCGCGGCGCAGAAAATTTTCTACCATCGGGCAAAATGCAACAGCGCGGCTCGCAGTGGCAGCTACAATAAACAGATGGAGGCGGCTGCTTAGAGTTCGCTGGCGATTACCAGAGCAGGAGCGAAAAGAGGCGGTCACTGGAGTGACCGCCTCTTTTATTTTCAGCCGTGATGGTTGAATGCAGTTCCTAAAAATCCCATCGCTCTACTAACCGGCAGCCTCAGTGCCGAATCGAATCTTCACTTGCGTAGAAAAATTTCTTGATACTCTTTTTTCTTCTGGGCAAACGCCTTTGAGTCGAGATCGTGCATTTCGACGAACTGAATTTTTTCCGCATCGGCAATCGGCGGATAGATTCCCTTGCGATTGACGAATTCGCCTTGCTTGGCGAGGATCGTCATGCTTTCCGCACCAAGGAAGCTGTCGATAAAAGTCTTGCCTGCGTTCGGATGCGGTGCCTTGTTGCCAAGCGTTAGATAGTGGCCGTCGCCCATCATCTTGCCGAGCCTCACGTAATCGATCGGCGCGCCTCTCTCGCCGAAGGTATGAACGTATTTAACATAGGTGATGCCGACCGGTGTCTCGCCGCTAGCCACGCGCTCCGCTGCCGGCAACAGAGACTCGACCATGATCGGTTTGGTTGCGGCCAAGTCGCGGATGAATTTCTCGGCCTTCTCCTTGCCCAGCAATTTTTCCAGGCTCGCGACCCACTGAGTCGTGGTCGTGTGCTGGGTCGGATCGGCCATTACCAGCTTGCCCCGGTATTGCGGCTTAAGTAGATCTTCGAGTGACTTTGGCGCGTCGCTAGGTTTGATAATGCTCTTGTTGTAAAGAATCCCGATCATGACGTTGCGGTAGCGCGGGCCCAGTTTGGGATCGATGGATTCCTTGGTAAATTCTTTGGCCGAAGGCGATTCGTAATTTGCAAAGATTCCCTCTCTCGACATGATCTGCATCGGATTGTCGTTGGTCAGAATCACATCGAAGCCCGGTTTGCCGGCGCGATACTCGGTCAGAGCCCGATCCATCACTTTGGTCGATGACGCTCTCCAGTACTCCAGGTCGATGCCGGTCTTTTGCCTGAAGACCTTGAAAACAGCCTCTGCGCTGTCGGTTTCCAAGGATCCGTAAACCGTCACCTTGCCTTCTTTTTTTCCTGCTTCGACGAGTTTGGGGTCCTGCGCATAAACCGGCGCCCCGATCAAGGCAGCGGCCAGCAGGGCTGATGACAGACGTAGTTTTTGGTACATCGATTCCTCCCCGGGTGTTGGCTAGAGTTGCTGCGGTCGTCCATGGGCGGTTTCAATGAATAATGACCCAGCATCGTAGCGAATATTTTTAATTCAGCAATCCTTGAGTTTACCAGGGTAGCTGAGTCGCGCAAGAAGTTGGCCCGATAGAGTTCGTGATCTTGAACTTCGTTTCAAGAGTTCATCTCTTGGTCTCTCTGCCACAGGCTCTAATGAACGCCTCTCTGCCGCGAGTGCCGCCCATGATGTATAGCTCGGTGCCTTCCGCCAATTGAGTTGAAGGCGGAGGATTCGTCACAATCCGGCCATTCTGTTGCATACCGATTACGCAGAGTTCTGTGCGAGTCGTGAGCTTACTTTTCTCGAGGGTCTGACCCGCCAGTGATCGCGGAACCAAAACCGAAAATAACTCGATTCCTTCGCCTAGAATCATCAGCTCTCGACTATGAAGTTGCGCAAACACCTCCTCGACTCCCAGGGAGGCGTAGCTGATGGCGAAATCGGCCCCGGCGCGATAGATCGCTTCGATATTTTTCTCATGGGTTATGCGGCTGATGATACGCAGTTCAGGATTAAGCCGCCGGCAGTAAACTGCCAGATAGATATTCATAGCGTCATCGTTGGTTGTCAAAATGACTGAGGGCGCTTCGCCTAAGCCGGCTTTCATCAGCACTTCGCGGTCGGCCGCATCGCCGATAAAAGTGAGGTCGGCGATATCATTTAGTTTCGCGCGAATGCTTTCATCGCGCTCCAGCAAATGAACCGGAATTTGTTTTTGTTTGAGCGCGCCGGCGGTGGCCTGTCCTACTTTGCCGCCGCCGATGACCAACGCCGGATGATAGTTGGTGGCATAAATGACCAATAGCAGGTCGAGCTCCATCATTTGATCCGCTGTCCCTGCAACCACCGCGACGCTTTCTTGTGAGAGGACGATGTCCGGTGAAGCCGGCACTAAGCGCCCGCGCTTCCACACGGCAATGATGTGCACGCCTGTGGCTTCTTCCAGCTTAAGCTCGCCGATGCTGCGGCCGACCAGCGGCGTGTCATGGACCGCGAAATCGGCGATCTTGAGTTCCCGGATATTGCCGATCACGTGGCTCTGCGCATGGCCGGCATTGACTCGCGCGGCCAGGCGCTCGCCCAGCCGCTGATGCAGCGGTACCACGTGATTGCAGCCGCTCAGTTCCAGGATATCGATAGAATCTTTCTCCTCGACATTGGCCACGATGGGCACTTCTGGCGCGACCTCGCGAACCGTCAAAACGATATTGGTATTGACCGTGTCGCTACTATTGGCAAACACCAGGCGTGCCCTGGTCACTCGCAATTTCTGATAGGTCGCACTGCTGTCGACATCGCCGGCAATGACCGAAATACCGTCGCCGTGCATTAACGCTGCCTTGGTCGGCTCTGGTTCAATAACGTGATAGGGAATCTCATGAAGCCGGAGACGCTCGATCAGTCCCGGCGCAATGCTGTCATAGGTGCAAATAATGACATGTCCGGTCGTATCAGGCGGCGCCTCTCGAGGCGCTCTAAAACGAACTTGAGCTTCAAGCCACGGCGCATAAAAAAGCCGGATGAACATAAAGGGCAGCACGATCAGCAGCAGTACAATGCCGGATAGCAGAACGATGATGCTGAAAAAGCGGCCAAGATCGCTGGCGAAGGTGATATCGCCGAAGCCCAACGTGGTCATCACCGTCAACGTCCAATACACTCCTGTGATCCAGGAATGGTAACGCCCTTCGGCGTACAACATGATCACGTGAAAGAGCACGGAATAGAGAACGATGATGAGAATTAGCAATACTAAATACTTGAGAAGCGCGCTGATATTTTCGCGTGTGCCCGGTTCGCTGAAGAAGTAGGAGATTTGGCTGCTCAAAAACTTCATCTTGCGGCCGGCCAGTTCAAAGCTTGGAGGGGGGTTTAAGAAAGTCGGGGGTTGGGCACGTAGCGCTCGTGGAATTGCTTACCTGTAAAGCCCTGCAACGCTGGAAGTATGCATTAATGGAGTAATGAAAATCCCAGCGAAGCTCCGATATTCCACCGGTCCGAATTGTGCCTTGCGTTCAGTCAAAGTGGTGCAAGATGCCGCGAAGAGTCGAGCGCCGTCAGGGTATAGCGTCGGCCGCGGGCCGCTCGGCGGCCTCGAAGCCGCTGCTCGCGCCGTTGGATTCCAACGCAAGCAACAAGGCGTCATCGACAGTTTTAAGAAATTCAAAGCGCATCCCGGCGCGCGCTGCCGGAGGGATCTCGTCGATGTCCCGTCGATTCAGCTCGGGCAGCAAGACGTGGGTGATACCGGCGCGTTTGGCGGCCAGTATCTTTTCCCTGATCCCCCCCACCGGCAGGACGAGGCCGCGCAGGCTGATCTCGCCGGTCATGGCGACATCTTTGCTGACCCGACGCCCCGTCAGCAGTGAAACCAGAGCGACAAAGAGCGTAGTACCGGCACTGGGACCGTCTTTGGGGATCGCGCCAGCGGGAAGGTGGATGTGGAGATCGTTCTTGCGAAACACCTCTGGGTCGATGCCCAGCGTTTCGGCCCGTGATTTGACCAAACTCAACGCGGCCTGCGCGCTTTCCTTCATTACATCGCCCAACTGGCCGGTCAAAATCAATCGACCTTCTCCCGACATTTTGGTCACTTCGACAAACAAAATATCACCGCCCACTGGTGTCCAGGCCAAACCGGTCGCGACTCCCGGTAAGCTTGTGCGCAGCCCAATCTCGTTGAAAAATTTTTTTTGGCCCAGGTAATTGACGATCGATTCGGCATCAATGGTGATCGGCTCGGTAAGACCTTCGGCAACCCGCGCGGCGACGCTCCGGCACACAGCGCCCAACTCGCGCTCGAGTTGACGGACGCCGGCCTCTCGAGTGTACGACCTGATGATTTCCCTGATAGCCTCATCAGTGAAATGAATCTGTTCTGGTTTGAGACCATTCTCAACCGTCTGTCTCGGAATAAGGAAACCTTTGGCGATGGCTAATTTGTCGTCCTCGATGTAACCGGGCACTTCGAGGATTTCCATGCGATCGCGGAGCGGGCCGGGAATGGTATCGAGGACGTTTGCCGTGGCTATGAATAGGACCTGGCTCAGATCGAAAGGCACAGCGAGATAGTGATCCTGAAAGGTGTTGTTTTGCGATGGATCCAGAACTTCGAGCAGTGCCGCCGAAGGATCGCCGTGAAAGCTGGCGCTGAGCTTGTCGATCTCATCCAGCATAAAGACCGGATTTCTGCTGCCAGCCTTTCTGATGCCTTGAATGATATTGCCCGGCAGTGAACCGATGTAGGTGCGGCGATGGCCCCGGATATCCGCCTCGTCATGCACGCCGCCCAAGCTTTGGCGCACAAATTTGCGATTCATCGCTCGCGCGATACTTTGGCCGAGCGATGTTTTTCCGACTCCCGGAGGTCCGACTAAACACAGGATCGGACTTTTTCCCTCGGGCATGAGCTTGCGGACCGCAAGAAATTCGATGATACGTTTTTTTACCTTCTCGAGACCGTAATGATCCGTGTCGAGAATCTCACGCGCCTTGGGCAGATCGATCTCTTCCTTGGTGAGAACACTCCAGGGTAGTTCGACTAACCAGTCGAAGTAGGTGCGCAGCGACGAGTACTCGGGGCCGCCCTCCGGCATGCGCTGCAATCGATTCAGCTCATTAAGCGCTTCTTTTTCCACCTCGGGAGGCATCTTCGCATCAAAAATTTTCTGGCGCAGATCCTCCGCCTCCACGCCTTTGCCGTCCTCTTCACCAAGCTCTTTTTGAATCGCCTTTAGCTGCTCACGGAGAAAGTACTGGCGCTGCGCTTTGGTCATCGAGTCCTTGGTCTCTTCGCTGATTTTCTTGCTCAGTTCCAGGACTTCGATCTGGCGCGCCAATTTTTCTGAAACCCTTTGGGCGCGGGTTACCGGGTCCAGAGTTGCGAGTAGCTCCTGCTTCTCAGCCGTTGGTATGTCGAGTGTCGAGGCGATCATATCGATCAACATCAAAGGATCTTCGATCCTCTCGATGGTCGTTTTCAACTCGTTCATCGGTTCGGGCAGCAAAGACAGCGCTCTCGACGCTTCTTGTCGGAGATTAACAATTCTTGCCTCGAACTCTTTGGTCTGTGGGATCGTCTCTTCTACCATTGTGACCCGCGCGATCAGCATCGGATCGACCTGGAGAAACTCGGCTATTTCGAAGCGGCGGCGGCCTTGGGCAATGATTTGCCTCTGCCCATCCGGCAGGCTGAACATTCTGAGTATGTCTGCTGCTGTGCCGATGTTGTACAGGTCTTGAGACGTCGGGTTTTCCACTGCCGGGTCTCGTTGACCGACAAAACCGACCGGCAACTGCTGTCGAACCGTCTCTTCAATAGCTTGCAGACTCGCCGGGCGACCGACCACGAGCGGCATGATCGTCGACGGAAAGAGCACCGCGTTGCGCAGCGGCAAAATGACCATTGCCCCTTCCGGGATGTTTATCCGAGGTTTGGATTTAGGAGTTTCCGCCGGTTCAGCTTTCATGAATGTTTCCTTAGCTGAATAATTAGCAGGCCTTCCTTCAATGAGATCTCGCCGAGAATTAACGGGGTTTCGCCTGCTATTACCCTGAGACGGCGCTCGAAATGACCGAGCGGAATTTCCCATATTTTTAGATCCCCGTCGTTGCAACACTTGGGCAGAGGCCGATGACCGGTGATCACCAGCTCGTTGGCATCGATTCGCACTTGTACCTGGTCCGACGATACTCCGGGAATGGCAGAGATCACCCAGAGACTTTCATCGGTTTCGATAACGTTGACTGGAGGCTCCCAGCTCGGAGCGCGACTCTGAGATGATCGATATTGGGTCGCCGCGGCAATCTGTATGAAGTTGCGCTGGATCCGCTCTGCTCGGTGGAGCAAATCGTTAGCCCGAGACCATATGAATAAATCCCAATCGTCGCGTTCAGCCATTTTAATCGCTGCCTCCAACAACTAAGGGGCACATCTAGTAGCGGAGTGAAGGCTCATCCGTCCCATGAGTCCGACTCGGCGGCGTGCAACGCCCCCTGTCATTGTCACACCATTCGCAACGCAGCTACTCTATCAACAGTAGGAATGGCGGCAACTAATGTCAAGAAAGGTGACGGTTATATTTGCGGGACTTGCCTGGACTTCCCAGAGAGTTGGCGAGAGCACGTGCTGATTCTTGTAAACCGCGCTTACAAGCAGCGAGTGGCAGATCAGATCGCGACTATCTCCGGTCTCACCGCTCCGATAAGTCGATTTTTCGCTTCCGAGCGCCGCCCCGTGTGCCTAGCTGACAGCATCGCGTTATTAGCGCAGGTGATGGTAAAAATTTGACCCTGATAAGACTACAACCAAATGTTTGCTTCTGTATCATCTGGAAGCCAAATTGTGCTCGGCACGGCAGGCGTTCGGCTGAAATGCAACCAACCGGCGATCTAATCTCCGGCTACTTCTATTTGATCCCAGGCTTGCAGGTCGCCAGCCGTGATGCCGGTACAACTGGTACAACGCTACATTTTGTATCAAGCCTTCGAAAAATTGCACCTACAAAAACGGAGATGTTGATGAATGACACTCGCCGGAGCTACTTGTTGCTCTTTACAGAAATTGTTACGTTGAATGTAGATGATCCGTTTTCTGTTCCTGAGTTTGATGTTGCTGCTGGGTTGTGCGGGCCCTACTCCGGTCACCAAAATCGACCCGATGATCGTTGGCGAAGCAACTTTCTTCCCAACCATCGCCGCGCATACCGACGCGCCCATTATGGGCGGGAATAAGATCGATGTGCTGCTCAACGGCGAGCAAACCTTCCCAGCCATGCTCAAAGCGATCCGCGGCGCGCGCAAGTCGATCACCTATGCCCAGTATCTTTATCAAGACGGCGCCATTGCGTATGAGCTTGCCGAGGCATTTGCCGAGCGTTGCCGCGCCGGCCTGACGGTGAAACTTCTGCTCGATTCACATGGTGGCGGCAAGATCCCCAAAGACATTCCCCAGCTTTTGACCGACGCCGGCTGTCAACTCGAATGGTTTCGCCGTGTCAGATTATTTCAATTCATCACCCCATGGGAGCTGTTGAATTACAATTATCGCAATCACCGGCGTATTCTGGTGATCGACGGCACGCTGGGTTTTACCGGTGGTCACGGCGTGGCCGAAGAATGGACCGGGGACGGGCGCACCGACGGTAAATGGCGCGATACCGACGTCCGGGTCGAAGGGCCGATTGTCCAACAAATGCAGGCCGCGTTCGTGGAGAGTTGGCGCGATACGACCGGCCATATCCTCGGCGGTGATCTTTATTTCCCGGCGCTGAAACCGGTGGGCAAGGTCAACGCGCAGATCGTTAAAAGCTCGCCTCTCGGCGGCACCTACGAATCGTACATGCTGTTGCTCCTTTCGATCTCGTCGGCGCGCAAAAGCATTCATCTCTCGAACCCGTATTTTTTACCCGACGAGCGCATGCAAGAAGCGCTTTTGGACGCGGTGAAGAGGGGAGTGTCGGTGGTCGTGCTAACGCCGGGGAAAATCGATCATAAGCTGGTGTATTGGGCTAGTCGCAGGGGATTCGAGCCTCTGCTGCTCGGTGGCATTCAAATCTACGAATATCAGGCGGCGTTGATGCACGCCAAAACGATGGTGGTTGACGGGGTCTGGGCGCATGTCGGCACCACCAACCTCGACAACCGTTCATTTGCTCTGAACGAGGAAATCAATCTAATCGCTTACGACCACGCCGTTGCCGGCGAGCTCGAGAAGGCGTTTGCGGATGATTTAAAGTATTCAAAAAAATTGACCTACGAAGCCTGGAAGGCTCGGCCGTGGCGCGAGAAATTTCTCGAACTCTTCACGATTCCTCTCAAGGAACAGCTCTAAATCTCCCTGTAAAATCGCCGCGCCACCTATCGGCGGATTATCAGTATTGAGCGGCAACTCATTATCTTGGCATCAACGCGCGCAGAAGAAGGTGCGTCGGCAGATAAATGAACAGCGGGGCGCCAATTAGCAGCGATATCAAGTAGACTCCGGCGGGTATTTTTCTTTGCGGCTGATTTCCTGGTCCGAACACCCAATTGATATTTTCTTCCGGTCGAGTGAAGAAAAAACATATTGGCATCACCAGCCAGAACAGACTGGTTTGGGCGATCCAGGCCCGGGTGTCGTATCCGAAACAGCAAACCTGCCAAAGCAAAATTATTGGCAGAGGAACATGAAACAGCGACAACCCGCGCAGCCAGAGCGGCTTATCGGATTTGAACATATAGTCGGCAAGTCCGAGAATCTGCTTGCCGGTAATCAAGCCGACAAAGAACTCCATATTCCATACCAGCTCCAGCAGGAGCACCGAGACTGTTTGCATGCTCGCCAGCAACGAACTTTCTAGCCAGAGAGCCGCCAACCCGATAAACAGAGCAAGGTCGGAGAACCAAAGAAAATTTGCCGGACCGTATTGCCGCCAATACGCCGGCACGAGAACGCATACGAAAACGGTGTAGAGAAGACTGATCGAGTATGGAATGGGACAAGTAAAGAATTCACTTAGCAGCATTGCAGCTCAACGATTCTCGCGGCTGGTATCGTACTATTCGCTGCTTGGCTATGAGCAGGCAAGGAAGTCTGGGTTTCAACCTTAGAAACGCAAGTAGAGAATATTGGATGCCGGTATCTGCGGCAGGTGATGATCGCGACTAAGCTGTGACAATATCTCCGCGACTGACGGAAGGAACCTCCAGCCAATCGTTCGGGCCGAGATCCAGGTTCCGGATCTTGAAGTTGCCCTTGCCGGTATCGTCCTGAGAGATGTCAATGGATCTGGACTCGCCACCTTTCAAGGTGAATGTTCCGACAGTCTGATTACAAACGTTATCAAATACTTCAAACTCGTTGGTGGTTAGTGTCGAGCTGCTGTTGCGTAGGATTACAGTGATCTTTTCCGGCGGGACCATAACCAATTCTTATCAATATTTATTCAGGGCCGCAAAACTTCGAGCCGTGAAATTGGAGCGTAAACACCTGCGCCCCTTGGTTAGAGACTAAACGTGCCGATGGCTACCCGTGAGCCGCTCGCATGTTATATTGCTGGCATGAAAAGCCAACTGAGCCCGGGTCTATCCCGTACAGCAACCTACTTAACAACGCTGGAGATGCGGGCGCGACAACTCGCCCGCGACGTTTTCTCAACCCCGGCGATGATCGGCCTGATGGAAAGAACTTGCGTTGAATTGACCGAGCCTTACCTGGAAGAAAATGAACAGACAGTCGGAATTCACGTGGATGTCAGGCATCTAGCACCGACGAATATCGGCCAGAGCGTTACGGTCACTGCCGAGCTTCTCGAAGTCAAAGGCAACAAGCTGCGTTATACGGTATCGGCGACCAACGATCAAAACGTCAAGATCGGCGATGGCACGCACGGCCGGGCGGTGATCAACACAGCGCGTTTTGCAAAAGATTCGGAAGCTGACAGAACGTAGCCCAATTGCGCATACAATCGGCGCATCGTATCTATCCGGGCAAGAAGTCTTCCAGACGAACTGTTTCCCATCCCATGGGTTTTAGCCGCTGAAAAGGTTGGCGCGCCTGTTCGCCGGCGCAAAGCGGCGGCTTGGTGGCGTCGATGATCACTTTGCCGCCGACCCGGTGCCAGTACGGTCCTCCCGGCGGCACGGGCTCGACACCAGTCGGATCCATCGGGTGAATGCGAGTTCCAGGAATGACGATGATGTCGTCTTGCGGGTTGCAGCGCGTATTGACCGCCCAGAGCACTTCCCAGTAGTTAAAAATATTGACGTCTTCATCGACCGCGATGGCCACCTTCGGGTGCAGGATCGGACTCGACAGAACCCCCATTAA
>JAJONK010000495.1 GCA_021323355.1 Deltaproteobacteria bacterium | reverse complement strand
CATCCAGCAGGTGGGTTACCAATGTTTTTCGTATGCGTCGGATTATCCTCATGAAGTCGATTTGGTTGCAGCCAAGCAGATGATTCACGAAACCGTGGAACGCACCGATCTGACGCACGCGCAAAAGGCCAGCGTGTTGGGGGAGAATGCCAAAAAATTTTGCCGGCTTTGAAAATTTCCGGTCAAGCGATCTCCAGCTTTATGCCCGCGCTGGAATTTCTCTCATTCGAACAGAATCAACTTCGTCATGTTTGCCGAGGGCATGGCGTGCCTGAACGGCAACTGAATCTTCCCCTTAAAAGAGGGGGAGACAAAAAGAGGGTGACTGAATTGCCGCCAAAAGATGCGGTAATGACGATGGGGGAGGAAGAAGGGAGCTTCGTTGCGTAGCCTTACTTGTGCATGAACGCCCTAAACTTAACCCGTCGAAGGTCTTGAACGCCTGGAACGGTTTGAACGGCTTGAGCGATTTGAACTTTTTCTTAATGATCGTTCGCCGATGCCGGGAAGATCAGCGATTTGATCACAACCGGCACAGATCCTGACGTGGGAATCAGAGCGCCGATATCGATGTAATCGAAATCGCTCAGCGAAATACCGTCGATCGATATGATCGGATTTTCGACGCGCAACTCTTCTTGAAAGTGCAGCCCGACGATGCCGCCGATATCGCCGTCATTGATTAACGTCAACGGATGATGCTTGGCCAAGATCTCTTGAAGTCCCTCGGCGACGCCGCCGCAAAAAGATTTTAGCCGGGCGAAAGTCGCTGAGCCGCGCCATTGAAACGATAACGCCACCGGTTGTCTGCCGCTGAGCAGGTCCAATCTGCGCAGCGCATTTTGCACCGCCAGGACGACGCCATTCTGATCGATGTCTTCGCCGTCGAAATCGAATTCAGGCGCAACCACCGGGATATTGCGCACTGGTACGGCATCTTCGGGTGAAATGAAAATCGTATTGCCGCTGACCTGGATCGTATACTGGGAGGCGCCGATTACGGTGGCGCGAATCCGCGCGGCTGGTTCCATGACGAGCAGGCCCAATTCAGGCATGCGCCGGTGAATCTCTTCGGCGATCAACGGCCCGAGATCGCCGAAGCTGGTTTTCTCGCGATTGTAGATAAATTCCGAAACACCGCCTGAAAACATCAGCGAATCGATTTCACCGCGGTAACTAAGCGGCGGCAGCCGCAGGAGGCCTTTGATATCGTCGGAGAGGGGCCCGGGCTTGAGTAGGGTGAAGAGCTTTTCAATCATACCCGAGACCATCAGACGGAGATTTTCCTGCGAGATCTTTTGACCGAGCTCGACCTCGATGCCGGCCCAGCGCGCGTGCTTGCGGGCGGCTTCCTCAATGCGAACCACCGCGCCGTCCTGATCGAAAGCGAGCAAGCGTGCGCCGATATCGATGGCCGTGACTTCCTGGACCTTGCCGTTGTTGCATACGGCGAATTTGCTGGTGCCGCCGCCGACGTCGATATTTAGAACCACACCACCGGTCTTGGCCGAATGCGCCACAGCTCCGGAGCCGTGGCCGGCCATCGTCGCCTCGAGCCCATCTCCGGCGCTCACGGCGACGAACTTGCCGGCTTCCTTGGCGAACAGCTCGGCAATCGCGCGCGCGTTGCGTCGCCTAACGGCCACGCCGGTTAGAATCAGCGCGCCGGTGTCGACATCGTCGCGCTTGATGCCGGCCTGCTTGTATTGCCGGTTGATGAAGGCCTCCAGCGCTTCGACGTCGATCCTGGTCTCATCGACATAAGGCGTGAGAAGAATCTCCGATTCATTCAAAACCTCGCGGCTGGTCACGCGATAGCGCGTGCCTTCAAGGTGGAGTTCGAGCCGGGAAAAGACCAGATGAGTCGTCGAGGAGCCGATGTCCACGCCCACGCTGGTGAGTCGCAGCTCTTCTTCCTCCTGCATGTGGCGGTTGGCGTTGGAAAACGAAGCTTTGGAAGTCGTGCTGTCCATTAATGTCCTGGGTCGGAATGGGTTGAGTAAGTGGTGGAGTTTCGGGCTCCGTGGAACCCGAAACTCCAACCTCTGAGTGGATTGATCAATACGAGTTGGTGTAGAGCTCGGGCTCCATGCGCGATTTTGCGCCTACGCTGGCCAAGGTCTCTTCAAATTCTTTTCGCAGGAAGGGATCTTCTTCATTGTAGGGAATCGCCGTGCCGCCGTCTTTCATATCGATGGCGCCGTAATCGATTGCCTTCTCGCCGGGCCTGCCGCGCTCGCGTCCGGGGGCGTTGGGCCCGAACCAGGCGGTGAGGCGCAGCGGCTCCTTGCTGGCGCCGAAATGCGCATGGAACCAGTTGCCGCTCATCGGCGCGGCGCTGACCATGCCGACCGGCTCGTAATCCTGCCGCCTGATCAATTCCGTTTTGCCGGCCTCCCAGGGCTTGGTCCCCAAAGTCGCCGGCCAGGTGTAAGTGTAGCCTTTGCCGCTCAGGCAAATCAGCACCGCCGCCGAACCGTGAGCATGTGCTTTCGAGTAGCGGCCGGTTTCATGCTGTCCGATCCAATAATAGAATTGTTGTCCCACCATATGCGGCTCGATACGCCGGTAGCCCGGCGAGCGGCGATTGTCGAGGGGCAGCTCGCAGGCAATAACGTCGGGTATGATGTTGGTTTGACGCATCGCCAGACCGCGCACCGGATCGGGAGTGATATCTTCTTTGTATTTATAGTAGTCGTCGCTTGGATCGAACCGATCTTTGAACTGATAGGGGCAGTTGAAAATAAAATCTTCGTTATCGAAGTTGTTCATGATGTTCGGCGCCGTGTTGCCGGCCAAGAGCAAGGCCGGACTGGATGTAGCGTTGATGATCCGGTGATTGGCGTTCATCGGAATCGCAAATAGCGATCCTTTCTGCCATTCGAATGTCAGCTTCTTGCCGTTGCCCTCAGCCCAGACTTCGGTCGTGCCGCGGCCTTCGACCACCAGGAACTGCTCTTCGTAGAGATGCTTCTGCGGATTGAGCGCGCCGGCGCCGGGCACTTCGACGACAAAGCAGCCCCACAATCCCTCGGTGCCGAGCAACTGGATGAAGGTGCCGCTGCCGCCCATGCGCTTCCATGGCTTGCGCGGTAGGTCCTGGACCCGCCGGACGCCGATATCGCGGTAAATGGGAATGCCCTGAGCTTCCATGTAATTGTCATAGGGAGTATTCGGGCGGAGAAACTTGCCGAG
>JAJONK010000494.1 GCA_021323355.1 Deltaproteobacteria bacterium | reverse complement strand
GCCCCGCCGAGCCCCGCGGTCCCCAAAGAATCCCTGCAGAAGGCGTTGACCGCGATCAAGCAGGCAAAGTTTCCGCTGATTCTCATGGGCCGGGTTTCACGCAAGCAAGCCGACTGGGATAACCGCGTGCGCTTTGCCGAGACGATTGGCGCCGCCGTACTGACCAGCAGCAACGACCCGGCATCTTTTCCGACAACCCATCCGCTGCACTTGGCCGCGCCGTGCCTGCGCCCGAGCAAAGACGCTACCGCTCTCATTGAAAAGGCAGACCTCATCATCAGTTTGGATTGGCTCGATCTCGCCGGCGTGTTTCGTCTTAGCCTTGGCAATGCGCAAATGTTTCTCTCGATAGCGTTCGCACCAACGGTTGGAGCATGGATCATCAGGCGTTGGCAGCCGTCGATATTCCAATTTTCGCAGAGCCCGATCAGTTCGTCGCGCAGATGCTCGAGGACCTCGACGCCAATAAAACTCCCAAAGCCAAACCCCGAGCGGAGATGAAAGAGATCTCGCACTGGAACGATGCGACTTTATCAAAGTCGTCCCCGGCGCCGGGGCAGCCAATGACGTTATGGGACATGGCAATGACTATCCGGGAATTCGCCAAAGGAAAACCCGTAACCTTTGCGCGCCTGCCGATCGGCTGGCCCGGCGAAGCCTATGAATTTGACGGGCCCTTGTCGTTTATGGGCAATGACGGCGGTGGCGCCGTCGGTACCGGACCCGGGCACACCATCGGCGCCGCGCTGGCGCTCAAAGATAGTGATCGCATCACCATCGGGGTGATCGGCGATGGCGACTATCTCATGGGAGTCAACGCGCTTTGGACTGCTTCCCATTTCGAGATTCCGGTGATGATCGTGGCCGCCGATAATCGGTCATACTACAACGATGAAATGCATCAGGAGCGGGTTGCGCAGATGCGCGACCGGCCGCCGCAAAATCGCTGGATCGGCCAGCGCATCGATAACCCTCGAGTGGACTTGGTGGCGATGGCGCGGGCTCAAGGCTTCGAAAGCGAAGAGCCGGTGTCGACGCCGGAGGCTCTGGCAGCAGCGCTAAAGCGCGGCGCTGAGATCGTCGCCAACGGCGGGCGCTATTTCATCGATTCGTTGGTGCAGCCGGGCTATGCCGATGCCGGGCCGGATCAGCGTGCAGCGGTCGGGAAGAAATAGCCGATGACGCCTTACATAAGAGAAAGGGGAAATTTCACCACGAAGTGATCATGATCTTACGCTCGCCCACAGAAAATGAAAATGGAGTACGTCCTTCAAGCCGCTAATTCTCGGACGAGCCTGTCATTCCCGCATGCTTGTAGCGGGAATCCAGGTGGAATTCGGACTGGACCCCCGATTAAAACATTCGGGGGTGACGATCTTGGGGAGTCGCATCTCTTCACCGCAGCCGCAATTTTCGAACGAGCGCGCGAAGTACACGAAGGACAACGGATTGGTGAGTTTACTTCGTGCTTTTCGCGCCATCCTTCGAAAGTTGGCTCTGGGCCGCTGAGTAGCCGACCGATACCCAGGTGACCGACGGCGACAGCGTCTAATCCTTCCCCTTGACGGGGAAGGACAAAGGTAGGGGTGATTTGATCTTTCCGAGCACCCCTATCCAGACCTTTCCCCATCAAGGGGCAAGGAGTTCTTAGAAGATGCAGGGATAGTCGCCCTTTCATCCTCTCTGTGAGCGGGTATAAGCTCATGACACACTTAGTGTCGATAAGTCAGTGCACGCTCTGCCGCACGATGTTCCGCGATCTGACATGAGTCCCATATGAAACCTACAGATAAAATCGCCCACCGATTGGCGCTGCTCGACGGCGTAAATCTTTCTCAAGCCTACCTGGATGCAATCGTCAGCGAGATCGAGGATCTCGACAGAATCGTCGCCGAACTGGAAGAGTTCGCTCAAGGCACTCCATGGGTTTCACAGCAACTTCAACCAGCGACGAGTAAGGCTTGATGATGCCTGTCGCTGATATTTGCGAATTGAATCTGACCGAACTTTCCAAGCTTCTTGCGACTCGCGAGCTGTCATCGTCGGAAGCAGTCAACGCAGCTCTGAATCGCTTGGAGTTGTTAGAGAGCAAGCTCAATGCCTTTATCACTGTCACGGGCGAGCAGGCCATCGCCGAAGCGAAGAAAGCCGATGACGAAATCGCTCGCGGGAGCTATCGAGGTCCTCTTCACGGGGTACCGGTAACGATCAAAGACTTATTTGCGACGGCGCGCGTGCGCACGACTGCAGGTTCGAAAATCTTGGCTGACTGGATTCCCGAAACGGACTCAGCTGTGGTAGAGCGCTTACGCGCAGCCGGAGCGATCATCATCGGAAAAACAAACCTGGACGAGTTCGGCCACGGCGGGACGTCAACGCTATCCCATTTCGGGCCGGTTCATAATCCCTGGAACACCGAGCATATCGCCGGCGGATCCAGTGGCGGCTCGGCAGCTGCTGTTGCGGCCGGCATCGGCCCGCTCTCCTATGGCACCGAAACCGGCTCGTCGGTGCGCCGACCGGCATCGTACTGCGGCATCGTCGGTTTCAAGCCGACCTTCGGCATCATTAGCCGCACCGGTTCGTTTCGCGGCGCCTGGAGCCAGGATCACGTTGGCCTGTTCGCGCGGTCAGTAAAGGATGTTACGTTGGGTCTGGATCCGGTTGCCGGTTTCGATGCGCGTGATCCGGCCAGCGTTCACCAAGATACCGCCGCATATACGGCGCGGCTAGACGCCAACGTCAAGCAACTTAAAATCGGCATCCTCCGGCGTTTTCTCGAAGGCGTGAATCGTGAAGTGAGGCAGGCATTCGACACAGGACTTGAAGTCTTTGCCGGCGCAGGATGCGAGATCGTCGAGTTGGACGTTCCTGAGGTAAGCTACGCGGCGATGACTTCGATGATGACCAGCTCGGCCGAGAGCGCCGGGATTAACCGACGCTGGTTTCACGAGCGGCATCAGGACTTTGTGCCGCACGTGAGCCGCGGCATCGCCGTGGGCATGACCATCACCGCCTCCGAGTATCTCACCGTACAGCGTGCCCGACACCGAATTCGTGAAGCGCTGCGAACGGCTTACGAGCAAGTAGCTATCATCGCCTCGCCGACCACGGCGAGAGCCGCGCCGCTGATAGCGGATGGCGTCAAAGGCAACGGCGACGACACGCGCCACGCCGGCTACAATCATTCTAATCTTCTGCGCTTTCCGAGCATGCTCGGGTTGCCAGGCTGCTCCCTTCCCTGCGGCATTAACGCTGAGGGATTGCCGATCGGCATGCAACTGATCGGCAGTCGGCATTAACGCTGAGGGATTGCCGATCGGCATGCAACTGATCGGCAGTTGGTACGCTGATCAAATCGTTCTGAACGCAGCCTTGGCATTCCAGGACGGGACCGATTGGCACACGCGCCGCCCTGCAATCGCTAGTGCCTAGAAGCAGGTGATCACGCGCAAGTCACCAAGCACACCATCAACAAAAATAGATCGGGCGAACGAATGTTTTGGGTTCGGCCATTGCTTGCTTATCGGTTCGTCTGGAACATCTCACTCGCAATGGCTGGGCTGGTTCAGCGGCGATGCGACAGTAAAAAATCTGCTATTCGGCTTCGCAGCGGGGTACTGCCTACTGTTCAGGACACAGCGATTAACAGGTCGATACAAATATTTTGGCAAGGTGCGCCAGGTGATATCTGCGCGTCCCCTATGATGTCATTACGTCCGTCTGGAATATCTTACCGGTGCCTGCGATTTGGCCGGCGCCTGCTGGGTTGCGCGGTGAAGTTTAAAGCAACGACGCAGATGAGTCATTGCGGCGGATAGTAAGGACAGGAATGCTTTCAATTCAATGCATTCGTCTTGGGCTGAAACGGCCATCGAAACAGCGGCTATATGCTTCGATCGACGCTCCCGCCGTGCGGCTGTCCTTCAACGGACACCACTTC
>JAJONK010000493.1 GCA_021323355.1 Deltaproteobacteria bacterium | reverse complement strand
AGGCGGTCAGGATTCGGCGGCCGAAGAGTTGACGACGACCCATCGAGGCGCTCATGTCTCACGGAATTTCCGTTCGGGTCATCACAATATCGGCTTTCGTTGCGCGCGCTCAAAAAAATAAAGTCCGACGGCAGGAATGGCAATTCATCTTCTCATCAAAGGCGCCATGATGGGATTTGTCGTGGCAGTACCGGTTGGCCCACTGGGACTGTTGTGCATCAATCGAGCGCTGTCTCTGGGCCCATGGTATGGCCTTTTTTCCGGCCTGGGTATCGCCACGGCTGATGCTTTGGCCGGAGGCATCGCCGCCCTGGGCATTTCGCTGGTATCGCAGTTCTTAGTTGATCACCAGTTTGCTTTCCGACTCGTCGGCGGGCTTTTTCTTTGTTATCTCGGTTACGAAATCTACTTCACGCGTCCCGGACAACCGCCGCCGCGAACACAGAGAATCAATGGTCTTCTGCGAACGTACTTGGCAACCCTTCTTCTGACCTTGTCCAATCCCGTGACCATACTGTCTTTCGCTGCGATTTATGCCGCCTGGAATGCCCAGAGCATGATTGGCCAATATGGCGGCGCGGCTCTATTCGCCGCCGGCGTCTTCGTAGGTTCGGCATCGTGGTGGGTGGCATTGTTTCTCGGCCTAACGGTGTTTCGCGACAGATTTAATTTGCGTCTTTTATGGTGGATCCATCGCATCTCAGGCGGCGGCATTGCCGTTTTCGGCAGTGTTCTGTTGCTGAGTATTTCACCACTGGGATCGTTATTGGGAATGCCTTGACCGAGCAGGGTGACCACTTTTAACGCATGTGCCGCGGCGGGATACTATCCGGGCAGCTTTCGGAGTTGTCTAAGATTCAGCCTTGCTTCCGGAAGAGCAGAACGGAAAACCATTGATTAGCATCGGTGAAGTGCTCGATCGGTAGGAGATCGAAAAACCTTAGCTGTTCCTGTAACCGCTGCGGGTCGAACTTACGGCTGATCTCCACCAGAATTTTTTCGTCTTTCTGCCACTCGAAAGATGTTTCTACGGTAGGGAAGCTTACTCGATGACGTTGCTCCGCTATGGCGTACATTTCGATTTGCTGCCATTCCGAATTGAAGCGCGCGTGATAGCGCATTTTTGCCAGGTCAAAATTGCTCCCGAGCAGATTGTTGATATGACAAAACACGTTCAGAATGAACTGCGCGGTCAGCCCCTGTGAATCGTTGTAAGCCTGCTCGAGAAGCGTTGTGTCCTTAATACGATCGGCGCCGAGCAGGAGATAATCCTTCGGTCCCATCGCTTCCGATAATGCGCGAAAGAAACGTGGAAAGTCAGAGTGATTGAAGTTGCCGACAGTGCTGCCGAGAAACACAAACAGGGTCGGCACGGCTTGCTCGATACTGGTAAAGCCGTCCTCATAGCGAGCGTGAAGTCCGTGAAACTCTAATCGCGGGAAATCCCGGGCGACCGCTTCTCGCGAGGCCAGTAGCCCTGATTCGCTCACATCGATGGGCGCGAAGATCCCTTTGTCGCGCTGCCGCAGCTGTTCCGTAAGCAAATGAATCGTCTTCTTGCTATAGCCTGCACCTAGTTCGACGATGCATTCTACCGGCGCGGCGGCGATGATTGCGGCGGCTTGCGCTTCGAGAATGCTATTTTCTGTACGAGTCAGATAATACTCCGCCAGCTGACAAATCTGCTCGAAAAGATCGGAGCCTCGTTGATCGTATAAGTGATAGGCCTCCAACCAGCGGGGCTGATCCCACAAGGTTGTCAAAATCGAACGGGCTGGGACCTCATCTACGCGGGAGCCGTCCAAGGTCCAGATACCGTCCTGATTGGTTTTCCATCGCGCCTTCTGATGCGGCGCAAGGATCGAAGGCAGCGGCTCTGTTTCCATATCGAAATAGAATATAAGAAAGTGGAATCGGATGCGACCGGGGAGACGATCGATCGATGATCGACAATCGAGTAGCTATCGAATTCGACAACGTCAGCTTTGAGATCGGTGAAGGGAAAAAACTTCTCGTTGATCTCAACCTTACGATAGACCGGGGCGAAACAGTGGTGCTTCTCGGCCGTAGCGGCTCGGGTAAAACAACCACCATGAAGATGATTAACCGTCTACTTGACCCGACTTCCGGCGAAGTGCGGGTCGAGGGAATCTCAACAGGAGCCTGGGATCCCATAATTCTACGGCGACGGATCGGGTACGTTATTCAGGAGATTGGCTTATTTCCTCATTTAACGGTTGAAGAGAATATCGGGCTCGTACCCAGGCTTGAAAGCTGGCCGGCCGATAAAATCAGAAATCGCGCTCGGGAGCTGCTAGCGATGGTGAGTTTGGAGCCTGACAGATTCGCCGCCCGTTATCCGGCGGAACTTTCCGGTGGCCAGCGCCAAAGGGTTGGGGTGGCGCGTGCGTTGGCGGCAGATCCGCCGATGATCCTTCTAGATGAGCCCTTCGGTGCTTTGGACCCGATTACCCGACGCGAAATCCAACAAGAGTTTCGCTCACTGCAAAAACAGCTGGGCAAGACCATGGTTTTCGTCACTCATGACGTGGACGAAGCTTTCGCCCTGGCAACGCGCATCGGCTTACTCAAGGATGGCGAGATGATCGTTTTGGGACCGCCTGCCGAGCTTCTTGCTTCGAATCATCCTGAGGCTCGGGCTTTCGTCCAATGTTTTCACGATACGGGAAAGGCGCAGAGCTGTTCATGAGCTTGCTGCGTTTTTTCGCCGAGCACCGGGCTGAACTGGCTGCACTGATCTTTGAGCATCTGTTTCTAGTCGGCGTTTCAATCGGTATTGCGCTCCTGATCGGTGTGCCACTCGGCATTCTCCTTACACGTAAACCGGCGTTGAGCAAGCCCGTCTTGGGCTTTGCCAACATCATGCAAACCGTGCCGAGCTTGGCGCTTTTTGGCTTTCTGATCCCGGTCAACCTGATTCTCTTTGATGTGCGTATAGTCGGTGGTATCGGCGCCCGCACCGCCATTGCCGCACTGGTTTTATACTCGCTGCTGC
>JAJONK010000492.1 GCA_021323355.1 Deltaproteobacteria bacterium | reverse complement strand
AAAGGGCCTGCCCGGCACATCCTTGCGCGCAACAGCGCGGACCAGATTGCGCTCCAGCAGTGTTGTGATCACGCCGTCAACGTCGACGCCGCGGATCGCTTCGATCTCAGCCTTGGTGATCGGCTGGCGATAGGCGACGATTGCCAAAGTCTCGAGCGTTGCCCGGCCCATTCGCGCCGGCCGGCCGCCGAGAAATTTTTTTATCCAGTCCGCGTTCGCCTTGGCGGTACGCAACTGGTAGCCGCCGGCGACCTCGACCAAACGAATGCCGCGCCGGTTGTCTTGCAGCTCGTTATCCAGCTCTTCGAGAATAGAGCGGATGTCGTCTTTGCCGGCGCCATCGATGACTTCGGTCAAACGTTGCACCGTCAATGGGCCATCGGCGACAAACAGCAGGCTCTCGAGTATCGACTTCACATCTTCACGTTCCATGTTGCTCTTCCTCGGGCTCCTCAGCGTTCGCCAGTTCCGCGGCTTGTTCCATGGAGGCGGCAGCTTCGATAATGATCGGTCCCGTCAATTCTTCCTGGAAAATTCTTACCGCGCGCACTTTCACCAGCTCCAACATCGCCAGAAACGTAACCACCACATCCATGCGCGTCTTGGCTTCGTTAAACAGTTCCTCAAATAACACCCGGCCCTGGGCGCGCAATTTATCCAGAAGCAGAGTCATCTTCTCGCGCACCGTAACTTTCTCGAGTTCCACGTGATGGAACACATCCTTCGGCAAACGATCGATGACTCGCCGCAGAGCATTTAACAGCTCGAAAACCGACAACTCGCGGAATGTCGGCGCAGCGGCTTCCTCAACCGGCGTGGCCGAACGGACAAAAACATCGCGGCTCAACATTTCTCTCTGTTCGAGCTGATCCGCGGCATCCTTGAAGCGCTGGTAATCCAATAGTCGGCGCACCAGCTCGTCGCGCGGGTCATTGCCCTCGTCCTCTTCCGCCTCGTCAGCGCCTGCCGGGAGAAGCATTCGCGATTTGATATGAATCAACGTAGAGGCCATCACCAGAAATTCTCCGGCGACATCGAGACTGAGCGTCTCCATCAGCTCCAGAGTGGCCAAATACTGCTCGGTGATGCTGGCAATGGGAATGTCGGTGATGCTCACCTCATTCTTTTTGATTAAATGAAGCAGCAGATCTAAGGGACCTTCGAATATTTCTAATTGAACTCGGGTGCTCACAATCCCAGTGTTTCCCGCACTTCGCTCATGGTTTCACTCGCCTTCTTCTGCGCGGCTTGATGGCCGGCCTGCAAGACTTCTTCGACCACCTCGGGCCTCTTCTCCAGCTGCGCTCGCTTTTCTCTGAATGGCGCAAGATCTTCGATCACATGCTTGATCATAACCTTTTTGCATTCGAGACAACCGATGCCCGCAGTGCGGCAGCCCGTGCTGACAAATTCGATCTCTTCAGGCGTGCAGTAGATTTTGTGGAGTTGAAATGCCGGACACTTCTCCGGCTCCCCCGGATCGGTGCGCTTGACCCGAGCCGGGTCGGTCATCATCCGGCTGAGCTTGCGATCGATTTCCGCCGGAGGATCGGAGAGAAAAACCGCGTTGCCGTAACTCTTGCTCATTTTGCGGCCATCCAAACCCGGCAATTTCTGCGTCTCCGTGAGCAACACTTCGGGTTCGGGAAATATCGAACGATAGAGTTGATTAAAACGCCGGACAATTTCCCGGGTCAACTCCACGTGGGGCGCCTGATCGACGCCGACGGGAACCTTGTTCGCTTTATAAATGGTGATGTCGGCCGCCTGTAGCACCGGATAGCCAAGAAACCCGTAGGTCGAAAGGTCTTTGCCGGTGAGCTCCTTGATCTGCTCTTTATAGGTAGGGTTGCGCTCGAGCCATGGCACCGGGGTAATCATCGAGTAAATCAAATGCAACTCCGCGTGTTCTTTCACACGGGATTGGCGAAACAGCACGGAGCGCGCCGGATCAAGGCCGACGCTAAGCCAGTCCATGACCATTTCAATGGTGCTTTGCCCGATCCCTTGAGGAGTGGCGTAGTCGGTGGTGAGCGCATGCCAGTCGGCAACAAAGAAATAGCATCGATAATTTTCCTGCAAACGAATCCAGTTCTTGAGCGCGCCGTGCAGGTGTCCGAGGTGCAAGCGCCCGGTGGGCCTGGCGCCGCTAACGATTGTTTCCATAATAGTTCAATCCTAAATCAATTCGAGGAAAATTTTTAGCAAAAAATCGAGCGGCGGTCCGATGATCCAGCTCAAAGACCGAGTCATGAGCAGCAGCAGCAGAATGAGAAAGCCAAACGGTTCGATACGCGCCAGCAGCGTAGAAAAAGGCTCGGGCAGCAAACCCACCAACACGCGCCCGCCGTCGAGCGGCGGCAGAGGCAGCAGGTTGAAGACGGCCAACACGATATTGATCAAAATTCCTCTCTCGAGCATGAAAATGATCGGCACAAAAAAATCGACAAGCGACGCGGACATGCCAAGCGGAGAGCTTTTGCCAATCATCGGGACGAGAAACTTGAGCAACAAGACGCACATCAACGCCAGTAGAAAATTGGTCACCGGACCGGCCAACGCCACCCAGATCATGTCTCGTTTGGGGTTTCGCAGGTTTTGAAAATTCACCGGCACCGGCTTGGCGTAGCCGAACAGAAACGGCGCATTGGAAATGAGCAGCAGTAGAGGAATCAGGATAGTCCCGAACAGATCGACATGGGCAATGGGATTCAAAGTAAGGCGGCCCATTTGTGCCGCAGTCGAATCGCCCAGGTGGTAAGCCACCCAGCCATGCGCCACCTCATGAAACACAATCGCCAGCAACACCGGAAGGGCCCAGATCGCAATCTGTCTTATGGTTTCTTCCAAAGTTCTATATCTTTCGAAAAATAGTTTAAAAACCTACGGTAAAGCTTCTTAAAACACAAGATGAAACGAGAACACTTCAATGTCCGATATACGAAGGACTTCCGCTACTCGGTCGCCAGTTTTGGCTTACGTTGCGCGCCGCTTTCGCGCGGGTGATAGCGTTGGTGGGCCTG
>JAJONK010000491.1 GCA_021323355.1 Deltaproteobacteria bacterium | reverse complement strand
GTTGACGTTCTCAGTAAGATCTTTCCAAACACCGCTGACATCTCGAACCTGAGCTTGGCCGCCCAACTTACCTTCGGTGCCGACCTCACGCGCCACCCGAGTAACTTCGGCGGCAAAGCTGCGCAACTGATCGACCATGGTGTTGATGGCTTCTTTGAGCTGGAGAATTTCGCCGCGCACGTCGACGGTGATCTTTTTGGATAAGTCGCCGTTGGCGACCGCGATGGTAACGTCAGCGATATTTCGAACCTGGTCGGTGAGATTGCCCGCCATCAAGTTGACGCTGTCCGTCAGGTCTTTCCAGGTGCCGGCGACGCCGGGAACGACGGCCTGGCCGCCCAGCTTGCCTTCGGTGCCGACCTCACGGGCCACCCGAGTGACTTCGGCGGCAAAGCTGCGCAACTGATCGACCATCGTGTTGATCGTGTCTTTAAGCTGGAGAATTTCACCTTTGACATCGACGGTAATTTTTCTCGATAAATCTCCGTTGGCGACGGCAATGGTGACATCGGCGATATTTCGCACCTGCGATGTCAAATTGCTGGCCATAGCATTGACGCTGTCGGTCAAATCTTTCCAGGTGCCGGCGACGCCGGGAACGACGGCCTGGCCGCCGAGCTTGCCGTCGGTGCCGACCTCGCGCGCAACCCGGGTGACCTCGGCGGCAAAGCTTCTTAGTTGATCCACCATGGTGTTGATGGTGTCTTTGAGCTGAAGGATCTCGCCGCGCACATCGACGGTGATTTTTTTGGACAGATCGCCGTTGGCCACGGCTATGGTGACGTCGGCGATATTGCGCACCTGCGCCGTCAAATTACCCGCCATCATGTTTACGCTCTCGGTTAAATCTTTCCAAACCCCGCTGACATCTCGAACCTGGGCCTGGCCGCCGAGTTTGCCTTCGGTTCCCACCTCGCGAGCGACACGCGTGACCTCGGCGGCAAAACCGTCGAGCTGTTTCACCATCGCGTTAACCATTTTCGCGGTGCGAAGAAATTCCCCTCTCAGCGGCTGGCCTTCGGCGTCCAGCGCCACGGTCTGGGTTAGATCGCCCTTGGCCACGGCCCCGATAACCCGGGCCATTTCGGTAGTTGGACGGACCAGATCATCGATCAAATGGTTCACCGCATTGACCCTGCTTCTCCATGAACCCGATGCTCCTGGAAGCACCGCCCGTTGTGACAGCCGCCCCTCTTTACCGACAACCCGGCTGACTCGCTCCATTTCTTTGGTGCTATCCGACATCATCTCGATGATGTCATTGATGGTATCGGCGATCTTGCCATCAACGCCGGTCCAGCTGCCGGGAAGCCTTGCGCTAAAGTCGCCCTTCTTCACTGAGGTAAGCACCTGCAGCAGCAGTTTCGAATCCGGCAGGTGGCTTTGATCCCGAGGAACCATTCTTTTAGCCATCATCGGTCTCCTAGAGGTATGGCGCGCCGATAGATAATTGAGACGTCAAGCAGGGGGAATTTGGGCAGAGGACAATTCTGAAATGCTCGTTTTCGGCAGCGCCGTTTCTGTTAAAACGAAAAGTCCTGATTTGAAGCAAACGGTGAAACGCGAGGATATTGTACTTAGAAAGCCGATGCAACGATTAATCGCGCCATCGGCTACAGTTTACGGGGCCCTAGCATGATCGAGCCCCATTCATTGATTCTCGCTTACCGCGGCAAAACTGCTCAAATGCAAACCTACTGCACTCGTCCTAGTGCTTTTTCAATACATCGCTAAGGCCGTAAGTTTGCGTTTACATAGTTGCAGATCGAGCTGTTTTCCCCTACATTCGCTCAATAACCCACGCCCCTCAGTCAGCTAATCTTTTTTTAAGCCTAGGCAAGTTCATCAGCGGCGGCCGTGCGGAATATTTTAAGATCTATCATTTCGTTGAGAAGATGGAGGTAGCTTAATGGCAGCGTCGAAGCAGGTTGTAGGCAATCCAACACCGAGGGTGGAGGGCGAGCTAAAAGTCAGCGGCAAGGCCAAGTATGCGGTCGATGTAACCCTGCCGGGAATGTTGTGGGGCAAGCTCTATAGAAGCCCGATCGCATCCGGGAAGATAAAAAGGATTGATGTCAGCAAGGCAGAAGCGCTTCCGGGTGTGCACGCGGTGGTGACGGGAGAAGATTGTACCGGACTGCGGATCGGCCGCCGGCTCTACGATATGCCGATCTTAGCAGACGGCGAAGTGAGATTCATCGGCGAGAAAGTTGCCGCGGTGGCGGCAGATAATGAGAGCATCGCCGAGGAGGCGCTCAATCTCATCGAAGTCGAATTCGAAGAAACCGAGCCGCTTTTGGATCCGCTCGAGGCCATGAAGCCCGGCGCAAAGTTATTGCACCCGGATGTCATGAACTACAAAGGTCTGCCTAAGGCGCTGGAGGCGCCGTCCAATGAGTTCGTTTATGTTACCTGGGGCAAGGGCGACCCCGAGGAGGGTTTCCGCCAGGCGGACCTCATCGTCGAGAACACATTTACCACTCCGGTGGTGCATCAGAGTTACATCGAGCCCCATTCCTGCGTGGTGAGCGCGGCGACCGACGGTTCGGCGGAGTTCTGGTCGTGCAGCAAGGTGCCCTACGGCGTGCGCGAACAGGTCGCCAATGCGCTCAAACTGCCGCCAGAGAAACTCAACTTTAACCCCGTCTACATCGGCGGCGACTTCGGCGGCAAGGGCGATTTCATGGATCTTGCCGTGGTCTATCTTTTGTCCAAGAAAGCCGGACGGCCAGTGAAATTGGTGATGGACTATGAAGAAGAATTCGTCGCCGGCAATCCACGTCACGCTTCGATCATCCACGTCAAAACCGGCGTAAAGAAAGACGGCACTCTGGTCGCGCACCGCATGAGCTTCATCTTCGACAGCGGCGCCTACGGCGCAACGAGAGCCAGATGGACATAATCGCGAAACGGTTGGGCATGGACCCGATCAAGCTGCGCCAGAAAAACTTCATGCACGACGGCGACATCGATCCCACTGGGGAGGAGTATAGCTATATCAAGACCGACGAGACCCTTAGAAAAGCGCTGGACGATTCCGGCTATGAGAAACCCAAGGCGAAAAACGTCGGGCGCGGCATCGCGTTGGTGCAGTGGACCCCTGCCGGTGGGACGGGTACCGTCGCCATTTCGCTGGATGAAAAAGGCATCGCTACGATTTCCTCCGCCATGGCGGACCAAGGAGCTGGAACCTACACCGTGCTGAGCGAAATCGTTGCCGAAGAGCTCAAAATCCCACTCAGCCAGGTCAAGGCTCAGCAACTGGACACGCAGACCGGCGTGAAGGATACCGGCGTCGGCGGCAGCCGCGCGACGCGAGTTTATGGCACCGCGGGCTACCAAGCGGCTTTGAAGGCCGTGGATGCGATTAAGCAAGCGGCGGCAAGTCAGATGGGCGTAGCGGCCGATCAAATCACGCTTGCGAAGGGGGCGGCGCTGCACCCGCGCATGGAAAGGCGACTCACGTACGGTGAAATTGTCAAAGCCAACGGCGCGCCGATCGCGGTGGATGCCACGTTTAACGACACCAAAAAGATTCACGCCGCTTCCATGTGTGTGCAGGTCGCGGAAGTGGAAGTCGACCCGGAAACCGGACGGGTTGATCTCAGAAAATTCACTTCGACGCATAACACCGGCACGGTGCTCAACCCGCTGATGCACCAGGGGCAGATCGAGGGCGCAAGCATGACCGGCATCGGGTACACGCTGATGGAAGAAGTCGTTATTAGCGACGGCAAAGTCGCAACGACTCACTTCGGCGAGTACAAGATCCCGACGATTAAGGACGTTCCGGTATTCAAAGGCTCGGTGACCGAAGCGCCGCACGGAGCCGGGCCCTACGACAGCATGCCGATCGGCGAGACGGGCAATATCCCCACGGCCGCGGCCATCGCCAACGCCGTTGAAGACGCTTGCGGCGTGCGCATCAAGAGCCTGCCGATTACAGCAGAAAAGATTTACGAAGCGCTGCACGGCGGTAAGTAGTTCGATACGGTTTCGGGGAACGTTCAGTGGAGAGCGCGCCAGCGCTCGGTCGGCATCGTGGCTGGTTACCAGCCTTATGTAGATACGGCTAACTCAGCCTCGGCGTGTTCGTGCTCGTGTTTTGTTTCCGGACTAGGACGAGCATCAACCCATGGAGAATGTCCAAAGTCACGGACACGCCTGTTTTCCGGACACGATACTGGCTATCTATCTTTTCTGGTTCATCCTTCTGCCTTCATCCCTTGTCAGGAGTTTTTTTGTCACATAAGATCGGCGCTGATTTTGATTGAGGAGCAAGGATGATTTTTGAAGGAAAGATCGATCTTGATGTGCCCGCGGCCAAGACGTGGGACTTTCTAATCGACATCAATAAATTCTCATCGTGCCTGCCTGGCCTGCAGGAGGTCAAACAAATCGATGACAAAACCTTTGACGGGGTTATCGCCGCCAATGTTGGCCCGATCTCGGGCAAGTTTTCTTTTCGTGCAATGATTGTTGAAAGTAAACCACCGGAACAAATGGTGGTGAAGACCGAGGGAACGGATTCCGTGACCAAGAGCACGGTGAATGCGGATATGCTCGTGGATCTGCAAGAGGCTGCCGCCAATGAGACGATGATGAACTACCGTGCCGACATCAAGATCAAAGGACGGCTCGGAATTCTCGGTGATATGGTGCTGCGCGCCACAGCGACATTAATTTTGCAAGAGTTTACCAGGCGCCTACGCCAGGGTCTGGGCGCGACAGCCAGAGCGTGAGCGCGCGACGGAGGAAGAGTTTCGATGGCAGATAAGTATGACGTTGTTATCGTCGGCGGAGGCTCCGCCGGCCTCGTGGCCGCCAACCGGCTTACAGAAGACCCGAGTCGCAAAGTTTTGTTGCTCGAAGCCGGACCTGACCCGCAGCCATTGCCCGAGCTTGTCGCTGAGGCTTCGAATCAGACTCGCTTGTTACTTGAATCAGAATACGTCGCGATGTTTCCGACCCAACGGCATCTCGACGGCAGCACTTACTATGCCCTTGCCGGCCGCATTATGGGCGGCGGCTCTTCGGTAAACGTGATGTCGGTGCTGCGCCCGCAGCGCTATGATCTTGATCAATGGGTGCAGGCCGGCAATCCCGATTGGTCCTACCAGACCTGCTTGCCGTTTATGAGACGCATCGAGTCGGACCAGGATTTTCCCGATAGTCCGATTCACGGTAACGATGGGCCGCTCTACGTCAAGCGGCATTATACTCTCGATATGCCGGCATCGCCGCCGGTGCGCGCATTCATTGACGCCGCTTATAGTATGGGCTTGCCGAGATGTCCCGATCTCAACGTGCCGGAGCCGTACGGTGTTTGCGCTTCGCCGTACAATATTAAGAACGGCAAACGCCAATCGACGACGATAGCCTATCTCGACCCGGTACGCGGCCGGCCCAATTTGACGATTATCGCTGAAGCC
>JAJONK010000050.1 GCA_021323355.1 Deltaproteobacteria bacterium | reverse complement strand
CGCTTTTGCCATGATACGGCCGCCAGGACATCATGCGCTCAGAAACAGAGCTATGGGCTTCTGCCTTTTTAATACCATTGCTGTCGGTGCGCAGTATCTGAAGACTGCCCATGGAGCAAAGCGGATTGCCATCGTTGATTGGGATGTGCACCACGGCAATGGCACCCAGGAGGCGTTCTACAATGATCCCTCTGTTCTGTTTGTCTCAGCCCATCAATATCCTTTCTACCCGGGCACGGGGGGAGTCGCAGAAGTGGGAGTGAAAGAGGGCGCCGGTTTCACGATCAACGTTCCGCTCCCGGCCGGCTGCGGAGATGCGGAATACTTGCGAGTCTTTAGAGACGTGGTTATTCCGGCTATCGAACGTTTCGGACCGCAGTGGATTTTAGTGTCGGCCGGATTTGATCCGCACCGGCAGGATCCATTGGCAGGAATGAATGTGACCGAGGCTGGATTCTCCCAGATGGCCCGAGCGATGCTGCAGCTAGCAGAAGTTTACTGCGGCGGTAAAATAGCGTTCTTGCTCGAAGGCGGCTACGATCTCACCGCCCTTAGGTCGTCTGTTGCCGGTGTTCTCGAAAGGCTCCAACAATCTGGCGGCGACAAGTTTCCGTCCGATGTTGGCGGCGAGAAAATAGATCCTCTTATTCGTGCAGTTCTGCGGACGCACGATCAATTTCACTGAAAGTATTGACCCTCCGCTTGGAGTCATCTATTTTAGTGTTCAAGTTAAGGTTTAAATTTTAAAGGTCGGTAAGAACGTGAATACACCTGAACAACGCAGGGTCGTCGTAACAGGCATGGGCTTGGTTACCCCATTAGGGACTGGCGTTGAAAAGAATTGGGATGCTTTAATCGCGGGGCGCTCCGGGATCAGACGAATCAGCCGATTTTCCAACCTTGAAGCTTATCCCTCACAGATCGCCGGGGAAGTGCCGGACTTTTCTCCTGCAGATTTCATCGAGCCTAAAGAGATCAAGAAGATGGATCTTTTTATCCAGTATGCGGTCGCGGCGGCAGCGATGGCGATGACCGATAGCGGCTTGAAAATCGATACTGAGTTGGCTGAGCAGGTGGGTGTTATCATTGGTGTTGGCCTTTGCGGCATCGATACCATCGAGACTACCAAGGAGGCTATACTGCAGGGCGGGCCGCGGAAAATTTCTCCCTTTTTCATCCCGAAAGTGATCTCTAACTTGGCTCCCGGTCAGATCGCGATCCGCCATGGTGCCAAGGGAATCAATTTAACACCAACGTCCGCATGCGCTTCGGGTACACATGCCATCGGCGAGGCTTATCACTTGATCCGGCGCGGCTTACAGGATGCGGTGATTACCGGGGGTGCTGAGTCGGCCATCACCCCGCTGGCCGTTGGCGGCTTCGCTGCCATGAAGGCGCTCTCGACCCGCAATGATGAGCCAGAACGCGCCAGCCGTCCCTTTGACCGAGATCGCGATGGGTTCGTGATTGCCGAAGGTTCCGGTGTTCTCATACTCGAAGAAAGAGAGAGAGCTCTCCAACGAGGCGCGAAGATTTACGCCGAAGTGGTTGGCTATGCGGCAAACGGCGACGCGTACCACATGACCGCGCCGGCGCCGGAGGGCGAAGGCGCGGCTCGCTGTATGAGACTGGCATTAAAAGATGCCGGGCTCACGCCCACCGACGTCGATTACATCAACGCACATGGAACGTCCACAGAATACAACGACGCCAACGAAACGATGGCGATTAAAAAGGTATTCGGCGAACAGGCGGCCCAACTAGCAGTGAGTTCCACTAAATCTATGACCGGCCATTTACTCGGTGCGGCCGGCGCTGTTGAAGGCGTGTTCTCAGCGCTCTCCCTGCATCACGGTCTGATTCCGCCGACGATCAACTATGATAATCCTGATCCACAGTGCGATCTGGATTATGTGCCCAACGAAGCTCGTAAGACGGATCTCAAGGTCGTACTCTCGAACTCGTTCGGTTTCGGTGGGACGAATGCGTGTGTCATATTGAGGAGGGCGGAATGAGTGGAGGACAGCGGCGCAGTGTGATTCTCGGAACGGGTTCTGAACTACCGTCCAAGGTTATTACAAATCATGACCTTGAGAAGATGGTCGAGACCAGTGACGAATGGATCACGGTCCGCACTGGGATAAAAGAACGCCGAATACTTGAAGAGGGCAAGGGCAACGCGGATATGGCGTTCCTTGCTGCAACGAGAGCGCTCGACGATGCGAGTTTGGACGCTGGTGATTTGGACGCGATCATTATGGGAACGGTCACTGCGGATTATCCGTTTCCAAGTTCGGCTTGCGTGCTTGAAGATATGCTCGGGGCTAGAGGAGTTTTCTCCTTCGATGTCGGAGCTGCCTGCTCGGGATTTCTCAACGCGTTATCGGTAGCGGATTGTTTTATCCGGCTCGGTAAAATCCGTAATGCTCTCGTAGTCGGTTCTGATGCTCTAAGCCGGCTGCTGAATTGGCAGGATCGCACAACCTGTATACTGTTTGGCGATGGGGCGGGTGCCGTGGTACTCGGTGCCTCGGAGAACGGCAACGGCATTTTAAGCACCAAATTGCGCACCGATGGCTCGTACGCGAAAACTCTTTATGTCCCCGCGGGAGGCTCTCTTAAACCAGCCAACTGCAAGACCGTAGAGAGAAACGAGCATACCATCACTATGAACGGGAAAGAAGTATTTAAGATTGCGGTGCGTTCAATGGAAGATATCAGCCGGGAGGCACTGGAAGAGGCGGGTGTCGGCATCGATGAAGTCTCGCTGGTGATTCCACATCAGGCCAATCGTCGTATCATCGTCGCACTCGCCGAGAGGCTGGGTATTTCGATGGACAAAGTCATGGTCAATCTCGAAAAATACGGGAATACGTCTGCAGCATCTATTCCAGTGGCCCTGGATGAAGCCAAGCGTCAGGGCCGGATTCAGAAGGGCAATGTCGTTTTGCTCAATGCATTTGGGGCGGGATTTGCCTGGGGTGCAGCTGTGATAAAGTTTTGAGGCTGTCGAACCGCTTATAGAGAATTCCCGCCGCTATCGATAAAAGCGCATCCAACTTGTCATCTACATCAAATCATCTAGTTGAGGTGGCGATCCTTCGACGAAGTCTGATCTTCTCCGACCAGTAAAGGCTCTGAGATGGTTAAGAGTTGAGTAGCTTTCGCTCAGTCTCTTCGCGCAACCGGACGAGTTCTGGACTGAACTCGATCGGATAAAGAACTGGGTTGCGGATTGCCTTGTCAAATCGGGAAGATGCCCAAGCTCTTTAGCTAACCGGCTCGGGCTAATGGAGGGAGGTTACAACTATCTTGCCGCCTTCCATCACCTTTGTCAGCAGCGTTTCCGTGCCGGCGATACGTTCATCGCACAATCCAATGATGTCCTGTTCTAATTGTCTTTGATCGTTTCTTTGCCGAAATAGTTGTTTAGCGCCCGGCCAGGAAATCTTACCGGGGCTTCTCTTCAAAACCGGCTTGTCGCCATATTCAACAAGTTTGTAGGCCATATCTGACCATGGCGTATCGCTGGAGGTGCCCATCTTGGTCCCCCGCGCCGTAGCTGTCGAAAGGAATTTGCGCTCCTGAGAGCTCGGTGAGATCGTATTCATTTAAACCGCCGCTTCCGATAATCTTAATGTCGGGAAATCCAGCGTCGTCAAGAATATTACGCACCTTGATTGCTAGCCCTGAAAGATCGCCGCTATCTATGCGGACGCCTTTCAGGCGCTGACCACGGGCAGTCATCTCTTTGGCGACTTCGGCCGCTTTGCGGCGCGCCGGCAATTGTGTCGTAGGTATCGATCAATAGAGTTGCGGTTTCGGGAAAGCTTGCCGCATAACTCCGAAAGGCATCTATTTCATCTCCGAAGCTGCTGACGAAAGAGTGGGCCATTGTTCCCATGGTCGGTATTTCATATCTCTTGCCTACCAACACATTGCTGGTGCCGGCGAAGCCGGCAAGATAACTCGATCGGGCGACTTTCATCCCGGCATCGATTCCATGGTTCGGCGTAAAGCGAAATCCACAACGGCCCGCTTGCCTGCGGCATGAACACACCTAGCTGGCTTCGCGGCAATGAGCGGCTGTAGGTTGATTTGGTTGATGATAGATGTCTCGACCAATTGAGCTTCAATAATAGGGGCAGTGACTTCCAAAATGGGTTCGTCTTTGAAAAACTACTAGCCTTCCGGCAGCGCCCAAACGTCTCCAGTGAAACATAATTTCTCCAAGAACTTCAAAAGGTCATGCGTAAAGAGATTCTGCATTGAGAGATAATCTAGGGCTGGCTCGTCCAGTGCAAAGTTCTCTAAAAATTTGACAACGTCATGCAGGCCTGCACAAATGAAAAACCCTCTGTTTAGCGGATAAGATCGGATAAAAAGACTGAAAGTACTCGCTCCGTTTTGTGATCGTGAAATAAGCTTGCGCCACCGTCAATTGGTAGAGATCCGTCAATAGCGCCAGTGATTCATGGGACACAATAAGTCGTTCTCCTGCTGACTGATTCCCAGACGTCGAAACAGCCGGATTTTGCGTCTGAAACGTCGCCGCTTATTGATTTGTTCGGACTGTTTTGTTAATCATTTTTATAATAATTGCGCATAATTAGCGAGTCACAGGAGGCCCCATAGCATGTTTACAGACAAGGTTGATCTCAAAGATTTTGAGAAACAAGATCCGGAGTACCAGGACTTACTTAAGCGGGTCCTTGCGATTCAGGCCGACTGTGAGATTGGTGGCCCGAATCTTTACGTTAAGAATATTTTACCGTCAGCTCCAACCAAACTGGATCAGCTTATTGTCGCGCGCACGGCTGCTGAGGAGATGGATCACTACAGAAAGATGGCCCGGCTAGCGGGGGATATTGGGCTCGACGTATCGTACGTTTTGAGTCGTTCCAACCAGGAGCGATATGTCGAGGCGTTCCGGGGTTCCATTGATACGTGGGAAGATTATGCTGTGTTCGGATTTTTGATTGATCGAGTTGGTCGTTTTCAACTTGAGGAATTTATCGGATGCACTTATTTACCGCTCGCGCGGATTGTTGAGGATCCAGACGTAATTCGTGAAGAAGAGGGACACATAGATTTCGGGACAAATAAAACTGCTGAGTACGCGGCAAAAGGCGGGGAAGCGAAAGAACGAATTCAGAAAGCGGTGGACTACTGGTACGTCAAAGGGCTGGATATGTTTGGTAACAGCAAATCCTATCGATCTGAGCGTTACATGCAGTGGGGGTTGAAGAGGCGGCCGAATGCGGTAGCCCGTCAGCAATATAAAGACGAGGTGGACGGTCTTCTTACTAAGATGAATCTAACCATCCCGGATCCTAATAAGGGACGTCTTTACACGTAGGCTAGAGGGAAATATGCAACAAGCTCCAAATACTGAGGCACTAGATCAGCAATTTAAAGAGTTTATCCAGGCCCTTCAAAAAGCGGTCGGGACGGCAATGCCCCATCTCAAAGACGATCCAAAAATCGTCGATCAGGCAATCGCGGATTGTAAAGAGATTTTGGATGTCGTCCTTGAAGGTAATGTGAAGGAGTGGGTGTCTTAACTTCCTAACTGAGGGTACCCAGATTTAAATTACAAAGGCGCCTAATCCATCAGTTAGGCGCCTTTGTCTATCATCGCTCAAATAGTTTAGGAGAACATGAACATTGAACATTGTTGTCTGTGGTAAGGTCATTCCGGCCAGCTCGGTAACCATCGAAATTGATCCGAACACGAGACGAATGGTGCGTAAGGGTGTGCCGCACGAGTTGGATCCTGCGGCGGCAAGTGCAGTTGAGGAAGCCCTTCGTTTGACCGAAAAACACGGCGGTATAGTAACGCTGGTGACCATGGGCATTAGCGATGCCAACATTGGAATACGTAATGCCTTGGCCATGGGTGTGACTTCGGCAGTGCACATCTTAGATGATGCGGTTGCCGGTTCGGATACACTCGGTACCGCAAAGATTCTTGCCGCGGCTATCAAAAAACAACCGTTCGATTTGGTTATCTGCGCCACGGAAAGCAGCGATAGCTATTCTGGCATAGTTCCCGGTCAAATTGCCTATTTGTTGGGAGTTCCGCCGATGACATTCGCAAAAGAAATTCTCATTGACGACGATCGTATCGCCATCAAGCGTCAAAGTGAGAGCGGTTATGATCTGGTTGAATCCAGTTTGCCGGCTCTTGTAGCGGTTAGCAGCGGCATTAATGAACCACGGTACCCGCAACTCAAAGGGATTATGGCAGCCAAAAAGAAAGAGATAAAGATTTACACGGCGGCTGATTTAGGGCTGCCGCCTGATCAAGTCGGAGAGAAGGGTGCGCGAGAAAAAGTTTTGGCCGTTGGGCGACCGCCGAAGCGCCAGGCTGGAAAAGTCGTCGTCGATGAAGGGGAAGGCGGCAAGCAGATCGCAGACTTTCTTGCTGAAATCAAGGTGATCTAAAGTGGCAGACGTTATTTGGGTGTATGCGGAAGTAAGTGACGATAGAATCACGGCGACAAGCTTGGAAATGCTTGCCAAAGCAGCGGACGTTGCTAAAGCGGAGGCCGTGCTCTTGGGCCTTGCTCCTGAAGAAGCTGTCGAAACACTTGCGAAGTATGGAGCAAGCAAAATATATCGTTGCGCTGATGCGATCTATGGTGATTACCTCACGCTGCCTGCAGCGGAAACGGTTGCCAGACTGATTGACACATATAAACCAGCGGTGATGTTATTTGCGTCGAGTTACAGCGGACGTGATTTAGTCGCGAGTTTGAGCGCTAGATTTGACTGCGGTGCCATCACTGATGTCGGAGATTTTGAGCTAAGAGGCGGCAGCGTGGAAGCCACAATTCCCGCTCTCGGCGCTAGCTACCAAAATACCAGTACATTGACTAATGATGGAACCAAACTTCTCCTCGTGCGTCCTAAATCGTTCGAGCCGAGGATCAATGAGCAAGCGCTCGCTATCGAACAAGTCCCGGTTGCGTCTGGAGACTACTTACGTAAGCTTCGAGTGAAGGATCGAGTAACGGTCAAACGCGAGGGTCCGCAGCTCGACGGCGCGAAAATTATAGTCTCTGGCGGGCGTGGACTTAAAGGTGAGGAGAATTTTACGATTTTGAAAGATTTAGCCGAACTTCTCGATGGTGCCGTAGGTGCGACCCGAGCTGCAGTCGACGCAGGATGGGTGCCTTACTCCATGCAAGTTGGCCAGACAGGTAAAACAGTCAAACCAGATTTGTACATAGCCTGTGGAATTTCCGGAGCCGTGCAGCATCTGTCCGGAATGAAGACTTCCAAGACGATCATCTCAATCAATAAAGATGCGGAGGCACCAATTTTTCAGTACTCGGATTTCGGTGTAGTCGGCGATGTTTTCAAAGTCATTCCGCAGTTGATGGACGAGCTTAAAAAACGCAAAGCGGCTAAGTGAAGCTAAAACATCGTGAGCAAATCGGGTTAGAGGAGCTTACCACATTGTCAGGCTTGATTCACGATCTGCCAGATATCAGGAGCAGTTTAGAAATTATGGCAGGCGTTGTGATTTCGGATTGTCGATGACATTCCGTTTGATCGATAGTGGAGCTCCCGCGGAACTTCGATCTTCCCCAGTTGATGACTGTATAGATTGAGAGGGTGGTGTTTTGAGATATTTAGTGACCGCATCCGCCGGTATTGGACGGCTGTAGTAGTATCCTTGCATTTCATCGCAATCGAAACTCCGGAGCATATCTTGCGCTTCCTGCGTTTCGACACCTTCAGCTACAACCTTAAGCCCCAGATTGTGACCCAAATCGATAATCGATCGCACAATGATCGCATTATCTCGATCGTGCTCCATGTTTCGCACAAATGACTTATCTATTTTGATACTACTAACGGGAAGTTTCTTCAGATATGCGAGTGAGGAGTAGCCCGTTCCGAAATCATCGATTGCAAATCGAACGCCTAAATCGCGAATCAGAGAGAGAGTCCGAATAGCGCGTTGGGGATCGCCCATGATCGCGCTCTCCGTTATCTCGAGTTCTAAACGATCCGCCGGGATCCCGGTATTTTCGAGCAGGCTACTGATTTGAGTCGGCAATTCCTGCGCATCTAAATTCCACATTGAAAGATTTACAGCAACGCCGATGTCGATTCCGATTTCGCGCCAGGTGCGGCATTGGAGGAGCGACTGCTTCAGAACCCAGAGGGTCAGTGGAATAATTAGACCGGTACGTTCAGCGACCGGTATGAATTCGTCGGGCGAGATGAGGCCCAGATCAGGCTGTTGCCACCGCGTAAGCACCTCCAGACCCGAGACGTACTGCTCCTTGAAACTGATTTTAGGTTGGTAAAGCAAAAAAAGTTGGTCAGCAACGATGGCTTGCCTAAGCTGGCCCATGCTCAGAGTGCTTCGTTTAACAGTGCCGCCTACGTGAGAGTACAGAGTGTAACTATTTTTATTCCGTCGGCTGAAGTCTAAGGCGTTTTCCGCGCGTTGCATCAACGTGACGGCATTGGACGCGTGCTCGGGAAACAATGAGATTCCCACCCGCGGTCGAATATCGGTCTTTAGGCCGTCTATGGATATAGGTTCATGTAAACTGCCGAGAAGTTTTTTGGCGACTACAACGACGTCATCGGGACTGTTTACAGAGGGAAGCAGTACTGCCATTTCGCCACTTTCCCGGCACACTACAGTATCAGAATCCCTCAGAGTGTTCCTCAATCGACCCCAAACTGAGTCCGAAAAGTTTGGCATTCGCATGAGATCGGATGTCGAATGGTCTGGACAGTCGAATCCGACGAGTAATAAACCCACTTGCTTGACGGTATGCTGCGCAACCAGAATTGCCTGTTGTAGCCGTAGCTGAAATACAGCATCGGCAGATAGATCGCTTATGTTCTGAGTCATGATTGATCTCTCGCGGCTAGCTATCTGCAGATAACATTTTATCGATTGGTATGGTTGTATACAGTCGACGGTTATCCATATTTTGCTAAACGCAAAGCGCATGCCATGATGTTACACTTATAGACAAAGGTCCATATCTAGGTCTTGTTGGGGCACTATACTGGTTGACCTAAATGTCATAGGAACAACCAACTTCGCACCTTTAACGTCGGTTGTACTGTGGAGTGTCAATGTTAGCGTTAAAGGTCACCGAGCGACTCAGAACAATCTGTGGCACTCCGGACAAAAATGTATTCACCCTAGTCGCTTCATGGCGCGTTTGAAGTTTAAGGGTCTTACTATCTGACGGGCAAATCGTAATTAGTTTTGGTCGATCAGCCTGTGCACCTCAGTATAGACGGCGACTCACAATTCAGGACTATACTTAGCAATAAGATGTTGATATTCGGGTTTATCTCGGACGAAAATTCTTGCGACCGGATCTGAGTATATTAATTCCCAATCAGGATTCGTGCTGAGCACCGATGAAAGCGTGGAGTTAGTATTAAAAAACACCCAATTCACTTGGCGCTTTTCGAGTACATCTTGCCATCCAGGAAGCGTGCGCGCTACTTGAAGATATTCACCTCCTAAGATCGCACCATACATATCCGATCGGCCGTCGAAGAATACCCTGTACTTAGGCCAGGCTTTATAGATTATGTAATCTCCGAACTCCTCGTTGTTGAAGATATTGCCGGAGATATTTTCCCCCATTATAAAGTCCACAGCTTTTTTCGGAAAACGTTTATCGTCAAACTCCGCATGAAGTCTGCTCATGTGTGCGAGTGTGAGTACAACGAGGATCGTCGCAGTTAGCCAGAGGTAACCTATGCTTCCTCGATCGATCAGCCTAAAACTCGCCGAACGACGATCTAGCCACTTCATGGCATTTAGTGGAAGGTCGTGTTTTAGTCGATCTACTAGCCGAAATAAAATTGGCGCGGTTATGATTGCGTAAAGCGGTATGTATCTCGCTGAATACAGCGCCATATACGTGGTTAGTATAACGAGTCCAACTTCAATCCAGTTCAAAGCGACGCGTGAAAAGGCAAACAAAGCGATGATTGATAATAGTAGATATTTAAATGCTATTGGCTGGTGAAAATTTGGTGACAGAAACTCCCGAACATTGTTCATTAGAAACGGATCAGATGCCAGCGCAAATGGAAAAATGAGGATGCGATAGCCTTGCGGATTGCACAATGATGCCAACAGGCAAGCTGCGAAAATTACCGCAACAGATTTTAATTTGTAAAGATGTTCCTGTGCTTCGCGTTTTTCACTGAAGTATAAACCTGCCAAATCTCCCAAAAGGTAGACTAGGAGGAGCATCAACCCAAAGATGTACCCGCCATGCAAATTCACCCATAAGAGCATAAGAAAAGGTAAGACAAAGAGCTGGTTCTTACCCCGATAGTGAAATCGATTTAGTACCGAATACCAAATCATTGTTAGCATAAGAGAAAAGATGTGAGGTCGAGCGAGCCAATGTATGGAAGAGGTAGTTGCGGCCACCAGTGTAAGGAGTAGTGGCAGCAGAACCTCCTCACTATTGCCGCGCAACATCTTAAATAGAAGGACATGGGTCGTCGCTATGGTTAACGAGAAAAGAACAACAACTCCTATGAGCCCAGCATGTTGGTGGACTAGCGCCATAAGTACTTCAGATAACCACTCATGAGCCGTCCATCTAAGGGGGGGCGTCCAGAGAGAGAAGATATCGGCTTTTGGAACGGCATGAGTCTGTATGATAATTTCACCGGCACGTATGTGATATCCGGTATCGCCGTCACTTAGCAATATCCCGGGGTTAAATACGAGCCTCACAAAAATGGAAATAAAGATTATTTCGGCCGGGGATGGCAGCAAATTCCACTGCTTCACGAGAGCGGAGTCATCCTTTGGAGTGAAAGCTAAGACACTGCGTGTTGAAAACTGTCGCTGTTGGCTTATCGGCGGGGGCAGCATCAAACGATCGGCAAATCGCGTGCTTGTTTTGCGGGTTCACCCATGCTTGCTGAAGTGTTGTGCAAGAACAAACCAGTGGGCCTCGCCTTTGAGAAGGGAAGCACTAGCATGGATAAGAACTTATATCTTCGTTGTCTGCGATTTTGGTAGTTCCGAGGAAAAGTAATCTTAAATTTAGATCCTTTCCCGAGTTCGCTTTCGACAGCAATCTTTCCATTCATTTGTTCGATGTGTTTCTTGACGATGCTGAGCCCCAATCCTATCCCTCCACGGGAGTGTTCAGTGGAAGTTTTGTGAACTTGGATGAACGGGTCAAATACACTGCTGAGC
>JAJONK010000049.1 GCA_021323355.1 Deltaproteobacteria bacterium | reverse complement strand
ATCTGCGGAACGCGCATCTCTTCAAGCCGCACGTCCTGATTACTGTAATACATGGCCACTCGCATGCTGCTGCGGCGAGGTTCCTGTCTAAAGTTGTTCAAATACTTATGTGATGAGGACATACGGTTATCACAACCAACATCTCGCTGCCCGGTCGAATTGTTGCCGAGCAAAAGTACTTGGTCTTCCCGGCCAAGAACACGCGAGAATGCTCGAGGTGCAGCTCAAATTCATGCGTAGATACGTAGAGCTCCTAAATACTTAGCCGGCTGCCCGCTTCGCGCTGGCCCCTTTGGCGCCCTCATAAATCTTGTATGCTTCTTTGACCGAAACGTTGTCATGTACGATCGCCCGCACCGCTTGGATCATCCCCACCGGGCAATCGGACTGAAAAATATTTCGCCCCATGTCGACCCCGACGGCGCCGCCTTTAACCGAATTGTAGGTTAGTTCCAAAGCTTCAAGCTCTGGCGTCTTTTTGCCGCCAGCGACTATCACTGGGATTGGGCAGCTCTCGATTAACTGCTCGAATTCGTCACAGTAATAGGTTTTGACGATGTGAGCGCCAAGCTCCGCGGCAATGCGGCAGGCCAAGCCTAAGTAGCGCACATCACGCGCCATGTCCTTGCCGACCGCTGTTACTGCGAGCACCGGAATGCCATACTTCTCTCCCTCATCCACCAGTTTGGCCAGACTCACCAGCGTCTCCTTCTCGAACTCCGATCCGACGAAGATCGAAAGCGCCATCGCCGATACGTTGAGACGAATGCAATCATCGATTGAAACCGTTATGTCTTCGTTGGAAAGTTCTTTAAGGATGCTAGCGCCGCCGGAAACCCGGAGAACAACAGGCTTGTCGAAGTTGGGATCGACGGACGTTCTTAGCACACCACGAGTCAACATGATCGAGTCGGCGTGCGGTATGAGCGGTTCAATTGTTTGCCGCGGATCTTCCAAGCCGCTGGTAGGACCGAGAAAGTAACCATGGTCTACGGCGAGCATAACCGCCCGCTTATCCGCCGGCTTGATGATTCGAGCTAATCGATTCTCCATTCCCCAATTCATAGATCTCATCCTCCTTGCGTCAGAATATAAAGTTAAGCAACCGTATCACAGAACGATTTCGGATCTAAACCAGCTCCGTCAAAAACTTTGACCGGTTAACGTGATCTACTTAGAAGTGGTCCCAGGTAACGCACTGCCAGAGCGGCGAGAATCATGGCACCCCCGACGAGGGTGGCGAACGACGGAATTTCACCAACGGTCAGCGCCACCCAGACAGGGTTCAGTACGGGTTCAATCAATGCGATCAGCGCCGCTTCCTGCAGTGAAATTGTCTGTAACCCTCTGGAAAAAAGAAAGTAGGGAAGTCCCAGCTGCACAGCTCCCATGATCGCCACGATCAGAAGTTGATCGGTTGAAAGCGCCAACGGCTGTTTCACGAACGGCAAGACCAGCAGCGCGCAGACGAGATTGTTCAACCAGGTCAGATAAGTTGCGCTGAACTCTTTTACTCGCTGCAGATTCACCATGTAAATGGCGAACAGAACGCCGCTCAAGAGAGCCAGCAGAACCCCGGACATCTCGGGCTGGCCGGCGTTATCGAAGGAAATAAATCCGACGCCGACCATGCTAACCGCCAATGCCAGGGCATTGGGATTCGAAATCTTCTCGCCCAGCACCAAACGAGAAAATATATAAACCAGAACTGGAGCCGTGTACTGCAGAACGATGGCATTGGCAGCCGTCGTCAACTTATTTGCGGACACAAAGGCGGTAATCGCGGCCGTATAGCTGATCACTGAAACGATGATCGGCGCGTTGAACTGAAATTCCGAGGACTTTAGAAAAGGGACGAAAACAAGTGACGCAAAGAAACTTCGGTAGAAAACAATCGTCAATGGGTGGATCTCGAGGAGCTTGATGAAAACCCCGGCCAGACTCCAGAGCAACGCGGCCAGAAAAATCAGAAGCCGGCCGCGATCTAGGTCGCGCTTGGAGCCTGTGGCCTTCGAAATCACCATCTTCAGCCGTGAATCAAAGTCGCGGGCTACCGTTGCGGCTGAAGATTTCAACAACTCAGATGGGATTGATGTGATCGGCTAAACCAGGCGCGCACGATGTCATCGCGTATCAGCTCGAGCTCGGTTGCCCACACCGCCTATTCTTCCGGTATGACGGATACCTTCAGCGGCACTGTAAGATCGGCGGTCATACGGATGGGCACCTCATAGTCGCCGGCGACCTTGATCGGCTCTTCCAATTGGATCTTGCGTCGGTCGACGACTAGTCCTTGCGCCTTCAAAGCTTTTTCAATCTGGATATTGGTCACCGAACCGAAGAGCTTCCCTTCCTCGCCGACTCGCATGCGAATGGTCAGTGAAACGGCGCTAATGCTGTGTCCCACCGACTGCGCCTCCCTTGTGATCTTTTGTTTTTGATCAGCGACAACTTTCTTGTGATGCTCGAATGTCTTCAGATTTTTCTTATTGGCCAATAAGACGAGGCCGCGAGGCAGAAGGTAATTTCTCGCATAGCCGTCACGAACACGCACCACTTCACCGATTTTGCCGACATTGGCGACGTCTTCCTTTAAGATGACTTCCATATCCCTCCCTTACGATGCCTGACTTGGATTTAAATCCTGCTTTCTCAACCGGCGAAAATCAACCCACAAGTCGAATAACCCAAGTCCGATCACTAATAATGTGAATATCTGCTGAAAAACGATAAACAAGTAAACCACCCCGCGAACAAATCGGGGCACATTATTTTTGTTAAAATAAAATGCGATAATTGCCAGTCCCTGGAAGAAGTAGCATGCGCCAAAAACCAGCAGAAAATTGGCTGCGAGCGTCTTAACCGATTCCAATCCGGGGATAAACATAATGAAGCCAGAAACGATCACACCCCAAACCAGAAAATCAGGCGCTTTCCACTCTCGGAGGCTGACGAGCGTCAGCCAATGCGGCCTTTTCTCAGGGAATCGACGGCATAACAAAACCACATTGAATAACACTACTAGACCGAGACTGACGAAAGCTGCCGCCGGGAGAAGCTGGAGAATCGTCCCGGCGATCTCGGGAATGCGTTCCTTCAGAATCGCAATGCTTTCCTGTGGGAACCCCATTTTGTCATGCATCTCAACAGCAGACATGAGGCTACTATTGAGGCTTTGACTCACATCGTCAAAGATCGCTTGCCAGGAGCCATATAGAATAAATAACAAAGCGCTGAAGGCGGTAAACACTAAGGCCGCGGTTGAAAAGACTAACGTTTCGAGTACTCGGATGCGGCCGAGAAAGAAAAACAGTAGCCCGATCAGCAGAACGAACATTGAAAAAACATACCCGAGTTGCTCTCCGCCCCATAACAGCAGAATCGCCAGAGCAAGGACTGCGACGCTCATCCCTCGCATAAGACCATACTTTATCCCGAACGAGAGTACCGGCTGCGGCACTAGTGGGAAGAGCGCGAAGGCGAACGGTGGAGCTGTCACGCCACCTAAGAAAAGCATTACCGTGGAAGCCGTAGCTAGGAAAAACCTGGCAATGATCTCCAGCCGCTGCATCGAATTAGAATCGTTTTCTTAGCTTTTTGCAGTCGTAAACGGCAGCAACGCGACACTGCGCGCTCGCTTGATTGCGGTTGTTAGCAATCTCTGGTGACGAGCACAGTTTCCCGTTATGCGACTGGGAGTCATTTTCCCACGTTCCGTTACAAAGGAAGCAATGGTCCGAACATCCTTATAATCAATTCTGAGTGTCTTGTCCGCACAGAAGCGACATACTTTTCGCCGAAACATCGGCCGCCGACGTGAACCACCACCGCCTTTATCGTCATCCATGCGATCGCGGTTGACTCTCGCGCCAGATTCCCTCTGAGCCATAAGCTATTCTACCTCGTTCCTTATAATTTCTTAGTCTTCCGACAATATGCTTCCGGTAGCCGCGGCAAGTAGAACTCGAGACGCCGCTACAACCGTCCAATTTTGCGTGTCAAACCACCTCAAGGAGCTTATCCCGACGGCTTTCTTCATCAACTCTGTCAGGTCGCAAGCTCCCCCGGCGGCACTCATCAAGGATTAATCTCATTATAGGGCGGTCTCAATGAAGTCTGGACTCGACAGATTATGGCTGCAGTACCATCACATAATATCCAGCCACAGGCACACTCGAGGCCGATTCGTTATACCGGAGAATCTGTCGTCGTCGCATCTGTCGCAGGCGGCAGCTTATCGCCCTGCTCCGGCCCATCGACGGCAGGAACTTGAGCGCCAGCCTGATTAGCTTCGTCATCGCGCACGGTTAAGTAACGTAAGATACCATCTGTGAGCCGCAGATTGCGTTCTAATTCCTCCACCGCCCGTCCGGATGCGCGATACTGGAGCAAGGTATAATAGCCTTTCCCCTGTTTCTGAATGCGGTATGCAAGATCTCGCAATCCCCATTCTTCGACTTGAGAGATGACTCCCTCTTGCCCCTCGATAACCTTTTTGAATCTTTCAATGAATTCTTTGACCCGCGGTCCCTTTTCCGGATGGGCAATGAAAAGGGTTTCATAGTTTTTCACAGTCATATTCCCCTCAAATGATAAAGCTTCGTTTCCCGTTTAAAAATCGATGTAGCGTTAGCCGAAACTTAGTCGACTCGGTTAAATTTTTCCATTGCGCGCTGCCCGCCTTCTTGAATAATAGACAATGCTGCTTTGGCGGCGCGGGCAACAAGCGCATCCAATTGGTCAACCTCGTCCGGAAAAAAGGGTTCCAATACAAAATCCGCTGGCTCAACGCCCTCTGGCGGCCGTCCGATCCCTACTCGAACGCGGTAGAATGGCGCCCCTGCCAGGCTTTCCATGATCGACATCGCGCCCCGATGGCCAGCAGCGCTACCCTTTTGCCGAACGCGTATGCGACCAAACGGTAAATCCAATTCGTCGTATATAACGACCAGGTTTTCGGGTGAAGATCGAGTGTCTTTGAGCAGTGCTTTGACAGCCTGACCACTTAGATTCATATAGGTCTGAGGCTTGGCAAGTAATACCCGTTCACCCATAACGATCAACTCACCTACCAGAGAATCACAAGCTCTTTTTTTGATCGCAACCCTATTCTGTTCAGCTATATCATTGACGACGCGAAACCCTATATTATGTCGGGTTTGATCGTACTTCCTACCCGGATTTCCCAGCCCAACTATCAACTTCACACGTCGGTTCTAATCCGTGAAAATCTTCCAGGTAGCAATTACGCCTCTTCCTTTTTTTCCTCCGGAGATGCTACCGGCGCCGCTTCCGCTGTGGCAGCAGCCGCGGTCGGCTCTTCCTCCACAGTGGGTGTCGCGACAGTTACTAGCGCAAAATTTGACTCGTAAACAGCCGTGACGCCTTCCGGCATCGGCAAATCTTCTATATGAACGGAGTCTCCGATATCCAGCCCACTGACGTCTACGTTGAAGAACTGAGGGATATCCAGCGGCAAACATTCTACTTGAATCTCGCGCACGATGGGTTGAAGTATCCCGCCTCGCACAACCCCTGCGCCCTTGCCGACGAAGTGAAGAGGCACACTCACTTCAATTCTTGCTGAGAGATCGACCTCATAGAAATCAGCGTGAATCACATCCCCGGTTATCGGGTGATATTGCATCGCCTTCACCAAAGCGACTTTGTCAGCAAGCGCGCTGGAAGCCGATTTCAATCGAACTAAATGCGACCCCTCTAATCCGGCAACTCGACTCGAAAACTCTTTCCGGTTTAGCTCCATTGCAAGTGGTTGAACTTTCGGTCCATACAGAACCGCAGGGATCTTTCCATCCCGCCGCAACCGCCGGGCTTGGTGCTTACTTCCCGCTTCGCGGGCGTTGACTTCAATATCTAAAGTTTCCAAGAAACTGACCTCCTGTTAGATCCGGCTACACAAATAAAGAACTAATGGATTCTTCCTCGTGCGTGCGCCGGATGGCTTCTCCGATGAGATGTGCGACAGAAAGAACCTTCATCTTGCCGCAATGAGTCGCTTCAGATTGCAACGGAATAGTATTGGTAACGATTAGCTCCTCTAGGGGTGAATCCTGAATCCGCTGGATCGCCGGGCCGGAAAGAACCGCATGAGTGCAACAACCGATGATTCTCTTGGCACCTTCTTTTTTGAGCGCTTCTGCGGCCATCGTCAATGTTCCAGCAGTATCCACCATATCATCGACTAAAATCGCGACCTGATCCTGCACTTCACCGATGATCTTCATTTCGGCGACTACATTTGGCCCTACTCGCCGCTTGTCGATAATCGCCAACGATGCGTCCAGCCGGGTTGCGATGGCCCGAGCCCGCTCAACGCCGCCCGCATCAGGAGAAATGATCGTCACTTCGTTGTGGTTCAGCTGCTTTTTAAGATGCTGGAGTAATACTGGCGTCGCATATAAATTATCCACCGGAATGTCAAAAAAGCCTTGAATCTGTCCCGAGTGAAGATCCAATGTCAGCATTCGTGAGGCGCCCGCTGTTGTAATCAAGTCGGCCACCAGTTTAGCGCTGATTGGAACTCGAGGGAGCACTTTCCGGTCTTGGCGCGCATAACCGTAGTAGGGCATCACGGCGGTGATACGCTTCGCCGAAGCTCTCTTGAACGCATCCAGCATCAACAAGAGCTCCATCAAATGATGATTTCCTGGCGCTGAAGTAGATTGCAAAACAAACACATCAGCGCCTCGCACATTCTCCTTAATCTCGACCTTGCTTTCGCCGTCGCTAAAGGTTTCCACTGTCGCTTTTCCTAGCGGCACTGCCAGGTAATTACTAATTTCCGTGGCAAGGGGAGGATTGGAGTTTCCGGCAAAAATCTTTATGTCGGTATTCTGCTGGCTCATGGTGATGAATTCCAATTTCCGCTTTTTACATACTTCCCCTACAACATCACTGGCAACACAGCACCAACACAAGAGGCGTAGAGTAAAATGAATTGCCTACTGCCAAAACGAATTGCGCCGTTCGACTATGAACGGCGCAACCTAAACTATGATAATCTGTTGATGATTACAAGATTAAGACTGGCTGGGCGGGAAGGATTCGAACCTTCGATACCGGATCCAAAGTCCGGGGCCTTACCGCTTGGCGACCGCCCAATCCCCAAACTTCTCGAGAGAAGCTAATCCGGCCCTGGGGCAGAGGATCAACTAACCGTTTCCTAGAGCCCTCTGGCTCCCACCCTCCGCAGCAACTTTCTCATATTCGGCGATTACTTTCTCCTCTAACATTCTACGTGTTTCGTTATTGATAGGATGTGCGATATCTTTATAGGTCCCATCTTTTCGTTTCTTACTGGGCATCGACACAAAGTATCCGGTGGTTCCTTTGATAATTTTTAAATCTCTGATCACAAAACAGTGATCGAGAGTGATAGTTACGTAAGCCCTCAGCTTATCTTCGTCGACAGGAAAGACTCTTACTTCCGTAACCTGCATCGAGACCTCCTTGACAGGTTAACCGACTTCCTGACTTTTGCTCTGATTGGGCTTTGCCTATATCGATCTCTTTAGATTAACAAACGCACTAGAAACGTATCTACCCCATCCTCCTTCTGCAATCGGGACAACGCCCGTGCAGCGTTTCCTCTGGAATCAAATAGGCCAAAAACCGCAGAGCCACTACCCGACATTAGAGCTCCGGCTGCGCCCTCCGCAATCAATTCTCTTTTCAAAGATTTTATACGGGGATATCGAGCCACAGTTACACTTTCCAAGTCATTAACTAGCAATATTTGTTGACCAGATGACTTCCTAAGTGGTGAAATAATGCTAGTATTTGCCATAACTTTTGTCAACTTAGCAGCGAATTTCCGGTATACCCAACTAGTCGCCACAGAAAATCCAGGGTAGACAATCACTGCCCATTCCCAGGGCAGAGATTTGATTGGTGTAAGACGTTCGCCTATACCTCTGGCACGCGCAGGTCTACAATCGATGAAGAACGGAACATCAGCGCCTAGCCCATATGCTCGTTTCTTAAGCCGCTGCGTAGAGTAGTTGAGCCCAAAGAGAGAATTCATTGCAATGAGCGTCGCTGCCGCATCGGAACTGCCGCCTCCCAATCCTGCCCCAATGGGAATTCGTTTTTTGATGTGAATTTCGACTCTCTCCCGAATCGAGTTCTCTTCGATGATCAAGTTCGCGGCGCGAAAAACAATATTTCCTTTCTCGCTCGGCACCGCGGGATTATCACAAGTGACAGTCAACTTTGAACTGCTACTGCGCACCTCTCTGGCGGATTTAGCAATAATGTGGATCTCATCATACAAGGAAACCGGGACCATAATGGTGTCTAGCAGATGATATCCATCATCTCGTTGTCCTACGACGCGTAATCCCAGATTGATTTTTGCCGGAGCTCGAATCTTCACGCTTACCGGTAGCATAAGCAACTTGCGATAGCCAAATATTATGTTTAGATGATTGCCCAATGCAAGGCAGCGCAAGCATGGGCGCAGTGGGAAACTTAGAGAAGTTAAAATACGACGACGTTTGTCGCCATCTCAATCACAGTCAATTCGGGCGGGTGGCTAATCAGAGAGAGAGCGGCCGGCGAATTCGACGCTCGCCGAACGATTAGGTTGAACCGCTGCTGCTATGAGGACGCGTTTTGATGTCACACACCATTGCAGCGAGCGATTCTCACATTGACTCTGACAAGTCGCGGATGTAAGAGAATTGAAGGCGCCCGTAGTGAAAAGGACATCACGAGGGTCTCCGGAACCCTAAGTACAGGTTCGATTCCTGTCGGGCGCACCAGCTTAATACTAAAAGAGAAATCATCAAATCACTCACCACCTTTGACAACCGCTTGTGACCATTTTTGTGACCATCCCCGCTTCTGAAAGTACACAGCATAGGTACTAAACAGCATCTCCAAACTTGTGCCCATCTGGTTAGCTATCCAAAGCGGATTCTTGTTGCTCTCAATCATGCCGGTCGCGAAAGTATGACGGCATTGGTACGGATACCGATAATCAAGTTCTGCTTTCTTCAGTGCTGGCGTCCAAATCAGCCGCCGGAAGTTATTCACATCCAAAGGCTTCCCGGTCTCCGTGACGAATACATAATCTCCGGCAAGATATGAAAGCCGCTTCTGGTCTTTCAACGCTTTCATCATCCCCGGAGTGATCTCCACATCGCGAATCGCTCTCTCTGTTTTCGGATCCTTATCTTTGCCCAACACATGACCGCGGCGCACGGATAGCACACCGCTAACTAAATTGACCTTCTGCCACTTAAGCCCAAAAGCCTCGTTGAGTCGGAACCCTGACTCGAACAGGAATTGCACGAAAGGGGCATAGCGCGAATCGATCGCCTTCAAGATCGCTTTAACTTCTGCCGGTGCGAAGGGCTGAATTTCGGCAATACGCTTTTGCTTCAATCGACCAAGGCGCGCGGCCGGATTGGATTCTATGTCACCATCGGCGTGGAGCTCGTTGAAGATCGCCTTTACAGGCTGCATGATACGGTTGACGCTTCGGTTGCTCAATTTGCCACCCTTGCGCTTACCCTCTGCCTGTATCGATTCACGCACCAGGCGCAAATCCTTTGCTGTGATCTCATTTATCCGCCTGCTGCCTATTTTGGGGATAATGCGGCCCTCGAGATCGCCTTTGAATTTGTTGTAAGTCCACTCCGCCCACGATTGTTTATGGCTCTCCAACCATGCCGTTGCCGCCTCTGTGAAGGTGCCTTCCTTCTTTAGTGGATCATTGTGGCGATAGTGCGGAAAGTGATTCTGAATCCGGAAGGTTCCAAGGCTGATTTGGAAATGTATCTCAGCCATCCACCGCTCTGCTAGTTTCAGGTTTTGCGGATTAGCAGCAAGTCCGGTGGTGATCCGAGCCCGCTTACCCTTATATCTGAAGTCTAGGTGGATAATTCCGCGTCTTACTCTGATTGGCATAATATTCGGCCCTCAAGCGATGATCTTCGCCTTTAACCCATGCTTCGATTCTTGTCCAAAAGAAAACGCGTTTGCCGCTTGGCCCTGTTGGCCGGCGGAAGTGAATCCCCTCGATCAACTGACCGCCTGAAATAAGCTCTTCGATAGCACTCCGACTAAACGGAATGCGCTTCGTAAGAGATTTGAGATCGAGGTACTCTTCTGTCACTTGCTCTTAACCAATGCTCAGACCTATCTAAAAAGCTCCGGGGCGGGCAAATGCTTCAGTAATTTGGCCCTTCTCGTCGTGCGTGCCTGATCCAACGCTGCCCGCCTGGCCGGACTGATCGGCTTTTTCTCTGCCGCGGCTCCCATGGCCTTTCGTTCAAGGTAAATCCTCTCCCGATCCCGCCAGCAAAGATCACAGATTCGGGTACCGTTCGCGGTCTTACGGCCGCATTGCCAAAGGCAAAGAGTGTTTTTCATTGCCGCTTATGACCCTTGTTATTTTTTCGTCGCGGAAGTATTTTCCTAGCCCATGATCATTCAGTTCTCGGTTAAACAAGACGACTATGACTGCTTGATAGAGCGCGTTTCTGAAGAAGATGGTAATGCTCACAGTGCACTGCGCCGGGCGACCAAAGATGAACAACCGCCCGATGACCTCCGCAGATGGAGAGTGTCTTGCAGCCCCACCGACGCAGTTATAATGCTCCGGATTGCGCTTACGCATTGTCCTGATGCTGTTCCTGATATCAGAGCGTCGCTCAATTCCCCTCAGTCGAAAACTTAACTTTTTCCATGCACCAAAATCTTGATTCGGTAAGACTTTGGTTGTACGGTTTCTCGGGCGATGTTCGTTCAATTTTCAGTCACCCCAGTCGAATACGCTTGTCTGTTGAAAAACGTCGATAGAAGCACTGCTGCCTTTCCTCCATTGCTCAACGCTTATCTCCAGTTGGATACGACCACATGGTTGATCACCAGCAGGCCTCTTGACGGCATTAGGATTCTCCATCTCGCTAAAGAGACCTGTCCGAATGCTGTACCCGCAATTGTAAGCGGCATTCATAAATCGTCGGCTAATTGGCAGGTCCTGGCATCCACTTGATCGACTCCTACCTCTTGTGCTATTAACCGCGCCCTCGCTGCGCGGCGAACACCCGCCTTCCTTTGAAGACCTGTCAAAGGCGCTGCGCTGGCGAGGCCCATTAAATAAATCAGCGGGAGAAAAACAGCATGTTGGTACTACTCGGCTACTTCGTAATTGCAGTAGGTGCGGGTGTCGCCGCTTCCTGAACCATCGGACGTTATACTGAAGGGGTTG
>JAJONK010000490.1 GCA_021323355.1 Deltaproteobacteria bacterium | reverse complement strand
GAACAGAACTTGGAGCCGAAGGTTTAAGTTTTTCTGTCGGACAACATACCGTAGACTTTCTCAAGCCATCGAATGCATCGAGTCCGCTGATAAACTGGATAAGCACCTATGGACCATCCCCGTTCTCCGCCACTCTCTGGAGCCGTGTCGCCGAGGCTAAGCCATTGGAGCAAAGTTTAACTCACGGCGCTCATCTCTACTTCAAAGCTGCCGCATAATTCATCGTCCTAATCCATTTGGTTCGCTGAGTTCACTCCCAGTGCCATCAGTAGCGAAAGCCGAGCGAACTTTCGCTAACGGATTAATCCTTCTCTGCGATGATTTTGTGCGTATCTGCAATGATTGAAAGGGTCAGCAGGGCTACTCCAGAGAACCAGGCGATAAACGCCGCGACGTGGCCATACTCCCATTGCTCGCGCAGTTTGAGGTAAGATTCCACCACCGCCGAACGCGGCCCTGTCTGCAAAACGCTGCCCCACTCGACGTTGACGGACTGTACGAGCACAAACCACAAACCGAGCGAGATCATCAAACAGAAGGTCCCAGCTACCGTCAGCCCAAACCCGTGAGAGCGCCTAGTCATAAATGATAGGATAACCGACGCCAACAAAGCCAAAACTTGAATCGGTCCTCCGACGGTTCCGTAATATCTGTAGAGCGTGCTCGTCACCTGGGCATACAGCTCAGGGTCGTAATTCATCTTTGGAACCAGCTCCAGAGTGTGAGCTGCCCCTAATGACATTCCGAGTGACGCCAGCATCAGCGTAAAAAAGCGCATGATCCTTAACAACATAGTACCTCTCCCGACAAGAAGATTTGCTGCTGATAGCTATGGCAGTCGAAAATTGTTCTAAGTGATTACAGCGCGTGGCCTGACGGCTTCAACTCTCGTACTCACTGAAGCGCCATAGTCTAAACAATGCCAATCCTAAGGTCCGATGACTTCCGGCATAATCTTTTAAGTTTTTCATGCAAACTTGTTGATTCGTTTATGAGGAAGTGATCTTGTGCGGTTAAGAAGAATCCAGCATAGGAGCTACCTATGAATAAACAAGAAATTCAGGAGAAAATTAGATACTCGTCGATATCGCGTGCCCGCACGCATGGGATCATCTCGAAAGAGGAAGCGGACTTCTTGCTGGATGAATACATGAAGGAGTATAAGGACGCGCATCCGCGTCCTGAAAAATGAGTGTTGGATGTGCCTCAATCATCAGCTCTTCTTCAGAGCCTTTTACACTGCGAATCTTTGGTGCGGTACTAATATTCCTGCACTTGCATAGCCGTATCTGGTTCTAAATTTTACTTTTCCGCATAGTGTAAGCTTACTGCTTCCGCTCTCGCTTTAAATTCCGCGACTGCTTCCAGGTCATGGGGCCAGAGTTATCTAGATTCGCCCTCTGGATTCTCATAGTCTCTTAGAATTCCATTGGCTTAGATTTCATTGGTAAGTTAAACCTCTAAAGCGATATTTTGATAATTGTCGTTTTAGGATGTTCAGCGTTCCCCACACTGGGCGACGTAGTTACACTTTCCGAGTTCCGCTGAGCTGGAAGCATAGGCGCGGATAAACCTCTTAACCATCAGCTCTTAAAGTGGCGCCGTGCAAATTCCCCATCCTCAGCTTCACCCGTCGAAAGGGCAGGAAACTGGGATCTATCCTGCCGTAATTGTCGAAAGCCGTCGCTAGCCTTCTTGTCTAGGCTCTAGGTCGGGAATTTTCTCAATTCATTTGTTCCCGTACAGAACTATCTCCCACCACATTTAAGAGATCAAATTGGCCATCAGCCATTTGACAGAGGGAGATCTCTCGATTAGCTTCGCCGAAGCAACTATTTACTCCGGGGTGGAATTGATGACCATACAAGAAAAACTCGCTTTGGCGTGCCGGATTTTAGCCATGCACGGGCATAACGATTTTATCTACGGCCATGTATCGGCGCTGACGGACACTCCCGGGCAATATTGGATCAAGGGATCCGGGATTGGCTTAGAGGAAGTTACCGAAGACGATCTCGTTCTTATCGATTTCGCAGGCAACAAGATCTCCGGCAGACGCAAACGGCACAATGAATTTCCAATTCACAGCGAAGTTTATCGGACCAACCCTGAAATCCGCTGCGTCATTCACACGCACCCGGTCTACTCCACAATTATTGCCTCTTCGGAACACCGTCTCCTGCCGATCACCAACATGAGCTGTGCGTTCTATCCGCCGGCATTGAAAAAGTTCGAGGAATCTTCCGATCTCATCGTCACGCCCGAACAAGGGATTGCCGTTGCCGGATTGCTCGGCGAGCACAAGATTGTCCTGCTGCGCAATCACGGCATCGTCGTCGCGGCTAGCTCCATCGAGGAAGCCTGCGTCCGCGGCGTGCTCCTCGAGCACAGCGCCAAGACACAAGTTGCCGCAGCATCCATGGGAGCTTTTTCCTGGGCCACTGACGCCGAAGCCCTGCTCAAGCGGAAACGCTTTTACCACCCCGATGCGGTGCACAATCTTTGGGAATACTTCGGCAGGCAACTCCGTCGCGAACAAAGATAGCTCATCTGTCGCAATCTCGTAAGCTGCAGGTCTTCTTAGTATTGAACTCGAAGATTTTTCTGATTCTCCTAAACTACGCGGCATTCTCCAGAATCATACGCAGGTCGATTGTTCACAGTGGGACGATCTGACATGTGGGCGAACAGAACTGAATGTTGTTGACCACTGCAGCGGGATGAGATAGGCATGATCCGCACGAAAACAATGTCTAGGAGATCGACATGCTTGAAGCTTTTGTCAGTGGGTTTTGGCAAGTCGTAGCGTGGCCGGCTTTCGGCTACATGTTAGTAGGTATCTTCATCGGCTTCTGGGTCGGCTTGCTTCCCGGCATCGGCGGCTTATCAACTCTTGCACTGATGCTACCCTTCTCGTATTCAATCAAAGACCCGATTTCCGCGTTTGCCTTTCTCCTAGGCATGCTCGCGGTCACCGGCACGACCGGCGATCTCACTTCGATTTTATTCGGCATCCCTGGCGAGGGTTCATCCGCCGCGCTGATACTCGACGGCTATCCCATGTCTAAGAACGGCGAAGCCGGACGAGCGCTCGGAGCCGCGATCACAGCTTCAGTCTTAGGCTCCTTAATCGGCGCTTTTTCGCTCGCCATTTCTATTCCGATTATGCGTCCGCTTGTCCTACTCTTCGGTTCGCCGGAGTTGTTCATAATAGCGATCATGGGTATCACATTCATCGGTACCCTGGCCGGGCCGTCGCTGATCAAGGGTCTGCTGGCCGGCGGTATCGGACTGATGCTGGCGGCGATCGGCGTCGATCCGCAGACCGGCTCGCTGCGCTACACTTTCGGCAGTCTCTACTTGTGGGATCGCCTCGACCTCATTCCCGTGGTTGTCGGCTTGTTTGCTATCCCTGAGATCGTCGACCTTGCTGTTCGCGGCACCAGCATTGCCGGTGGCAAAACAGGCAAGCTAACCGGCGTTATGGATGGGGTCAAAGACACGTTTCGCCATTTTGGGCTGGTCGTTCGTTGCAGCCTCATTGGTGTCTACTTCGGCGTCCTACCGGTTTTAGGCGCTAACGTCGCCCAATGGATCTCCTACGCCCATGCCGTGTCTGGCTTGAAAGACAAATCGAGAGCCGGCAAAGGCGCGATCGAAGGACTGCTCGGCCCCGGCGCGGCGAACAATTCAACGCGCGGCGGCGACCTCATCCCGACAATTGCTTTTGGCATTCCTGGTAGCGGCGCCATGGCGCTGCTGCTCGGCGCCATGTTGATCGTCGGACTTAATCCGGGCCCGGAAATGCTCAAATCGCGCCTCGACGTGACGTTTGCCATGGTTTGGGTCTTGATTATCGCCAATCTTATCGTCGCCGGAGTTTGTTTCCTATTTCTAAATCACCTGGCGTCGCTCACCTTCATTCGCGGTTCTTTGTTGATTCCGTTCCTCTTGTTCCTGGTCTTTATCGGCTCCTTTACCGCCAACAACGACATCACCGATGTGATATTCACGATTATCTTCGGGATCATCGGCTACTTCATGGTGAAATACAGCTGGCCTCGGCCACCGCTGATATTGGGACTGACCCTGGGTAAAATCGCAGAGAATTATTTGTGGATTTCCACCGCCGCTTACGGCGCAAAGTGGCTCCTCTTCCCGACCGTTGTAGGGCTCATCGCCTTGACGGTGTTCACCGTCGCTTATCCGACCATCAAAGAACGGCTGGGTAAAGCTAAATACGAACGGCCTGAGGACGCGGTGTAGTCGATCCCTTCTATTCTCGCCCGAGTAGCGGATGTACTCGGCTCGTGCGCGGTCACGTCAAGACCGCAGTGACTGGACCACCGCGTTCCGTCAACTGCTCTAATCTTCAGCAAAGAACCTTAAACTACGACCACTCAGTGCCCCTGCGCATGATCAGTTTATTTCCCCTTCTAATCAGCTTCCTAATGCTCCACAGCTGGGTGGTACCCGTCTATGGTCAAGATCAACCAAGGACAGGGATCAAAGAGATCGCCATCGAGGAATTACCCAGTGAAGCGCGAACGACTCTGCGGTTGATCGAAAAAGGCGGGCCCTTTCCGTATCAACGCGACGGCGCGCTGTTCGGCAATTTCGAGCGCCGCCTGCCGATCAAAAAACGCGGTTACTATCGAGAATTTACCGTACCGACGCCGGGGCGTCGTGATCGGGGCGCCAGGCGTATTGTCGCCGGTGAAAACGGTGAATGTTATTATACCGAGGATCATTACCGGACATTCCGCAAAATTCGCAAAGGCTTATCACCATGAGCGCAAGAAAGCTCGCTAATGCCGAACAATCCGATGTCTGCCAGCTAACCGGCGATCTGGACAAAATCGAGCAAGCGGCCACAGGTGCCGGGCTTACGCTGATTAGAATCGACCTGAAGGGCCTTGCCAGCAAAGCAGGCCTTCTCGGCCGCGTAGCACGAGCGCTCAACTTTCCTGACTGGTTCGGCAAGAACTGGGATGCTCTCAATGACTGCCTGACCGATCTTTCCTGGCTCGATGGCCGAGGCTGGGTGATCATCTTTGAAAACTCGAAACATCTGGCGGCACGTAAACCTCAAGTATTTCACAGCGCCGTAGAGGTGTTCCAATCTGCTAACGATTATTGGCGCCAAGCTGGCAAGCCTTTTTGGGTGTTATTCCACGGCCCAAGCGATTGGGTCACCGGCCTGGAAAGATTCGAGTAATAATGATCTCGCACGCTGCCGGACTAGCTTGTATTGACAGAAGCAGGCCGCATCGAGTAATTGCCGGCTCAAAACCGCTGCGCGATTGAAGCCCAATGGAACAACGCCGTCTAATCAACAGAGTCGCGGGAAACGACAAAACAAAGGAGGACAATATGGGAAAACTGTTACTGGCGTTCGCGATGTGGTTCGCTCTCTCGGGCCTTGCCATGGCAGCAGTGAATATCAATACGGCGACCAAAGAAGAGCTGACCAGCATAAAGGGGATTGGCGAGAAACGCGCGCAGGATATTATCGATTACCGAACCAAAAACGGTAATTTCAAATCGGTGGATGATCTGGAAAAAGTTCCAGGGATAGGTCCCGGCCTGATGAACGGCAAGACCGTGATCGATCAACCGGCCGAAAAAGGCGCCAAGAGCAAGGCTTCCGATTCAGGTAAATCAACCAAGAGCTCTGAATCCAAGAAAAGCGAGACTGCCAAAACTGATTCTCCGAAAGGCGATGCCATGAAGGCGGAGCGAGCGAAAGAAAAGGCCGCCGAGAAGTCAAAGGCGGAGGAAAAAAAGTAACGTTCGGCGCTGCAAAGCAGACAATTCCGCAGCCACTGCGGGTAGGCGGGGTTGTCTGCTTTTTCTAGGGCAGAATTTAACACCCCGAACGGTTTGGATGTTCGACGTTCGTGCAAACTTTCCGAAGCGACGACGCGGTCGATGCGATTCAGCCCATTAGTTCTAAACCGGGTGCTCTGGTAGCCAGGCACTCGAAGCGAAACTATGGCTGAAGACGAGTCGCTCAATCAGCTCCTCTCAAACGATCCTCACACTCGGCGCTAGGGTCTCCCACAACAACTCCGCAGGATGCTTCGCCCTGCGCCCGGTCAAGTGCTCAATCTGCTGCCGGCAAGAAATACCCGGAGCAACGATCTCCACGTCGCTGCCTGCGGACTTCACCGCAGGCGCAAGTCGGCGATTGCCGATGGTTACCGAAAGGTCATAGTGTTCTTTTTCAAAACCGAAGGAACCGGCCATGCCGCAGCAGCCCGAATCGACCTCACTGACGTCGAAACCTGCGGCTTTCAAAACCGCGATGGTCGGCGCGGTTCCGATCAAAGCTTTCTGATGGCAGTGACCGTGAAGTAGCGCCTTGCCGCGGGGTCCGGAGGATTCAACTGAAAGTCTGCCCGCCGCTATCTCGTTGAACAGAAACTCTTCTAGAAGAAAGCTTTGCTGGGCCACTTTCTTCGTAGCGCTGGTTCGCAAGAATTCGGGATATTCGTCACGCAGGGTCAGCAAGCACGAAGGTTCGAGCCCGATGATCGGAATACCGCGTTCGGCAAATGGCGCAAGCTGATCGGTGTTCCATGCGGCATTGTTTCTCGCTTCGCCCAACATCCCTTTTGAGATCATCGGGCGGCCGCAGCATCGTTTGTTAGCCAGCAGCACACGATAATTCAAGTGTTCGAGCAAACGGGTGGCGGCTATGGCGACATCCGGCGTGTTAAAGTTATTGAAGGTGTCGTGAAACAGCACAACCTCACCTTTGGAGCCGTCTCCTTCCGGATTGTAATTACCGAACCAAGACTCAAAAGTCTGGCAGGCGAATTTTGGCAGGGCTCTGCGGCGATCAATACCGGCAAACTTCTCCATCAGCCAGCGGTTGAACTTTGAACCGGCAATGCCGTTGGCGATGGGCGCGAACTCCGCGCCGATTCGATTCAAGCGCGCTATGCCGCCGAATAGGCGGTTGCGGAGCGGCAATCCATTGGCGCGGTGGTAATGGTCGAGAAACTCGTACTTGAGCTTCGCCATATCGACGTTGGACGGACATTCGGCTTTGCACGCCTTGCATTCCAGACAGAGATCCATGATCTCATGAAGCCGCTTGCCGGTAAAATCTTCCTTAGGCACTTTGCCGGAGAGAACGGTTCGCAAAGCATTGGAGCTTTTTTCGGCACTCGCCCATACCGCTGCACATCTCGACGGCTCTCACAAAACCACCCTGGCCGCTAAAATCCAGCGTTGTCTGGGGTGTCCAGGTCTGGTAATGCGGATCGATCTTGAGTGACTCGGTCATTGCAGGAGCATCGACGATTTTCCCGGGATTAAGCAAATTCTTTGGATCGAACGCGCGTTTGATCTGGCGGAATCCCTCATATATGACGGCGCCGAAAAGTTTCTTATTGAAGTGGCTGCGCGCCAGCCCATCCCCATGTTCGCCGGACATGGCTCCATCGAACTCGAGCACCAGGTCTGAAATCGCATTGGAAATGGAAACCATCTTGTTGACTTCGGCTGGCTCTTTTAAATTGATTAATGGACGTATGTGCATGCAGCCCACCGAACAGTGGCCATAATAGCCGGCAATGGCGTCGTGGCTGCTGATGATTTCTCTGAAACGTTTGATGAATTCCGGCAGCTTGGCCGGCGCAACGGCGGTATCTTCGACAAACGCGATGGGCTTTTTATCGCCTTTGGTGCCGAGCAATAAACCGAGCCCCGCCTTGCGAACTCCCCAAATCGCTTTCACCTCTTCTGCCTTATACGCCTGGGTCGCCGCATAGCCGATGCGTTGCGCATCGCGCAGCTCTTCGAGCTTCCTCACTTGCGCTTTGACTTCATCCTCGGTTTCACCGGCATACTCAACCATTAATAGCGAATCCGGATTGCCTTGAATAAATCCCAGTTTGCGCGACTGTTCGATATTACCGCGGGCGAGATTAAGAATCATTTTGTCGGTTGATTCCATTGCGTAGGGCGCTGTTTGCAGGACCAGCTGAGAACACTCGAGCGCCCGCATTTTTGCTTCCACAATGGTCGCCAGTGTTCCTTCCGAGCCGGTGATCATACGCGAAAGATTAAACGGCTGGGGTTTAATGAACTCATCGAGATTATAGCCGGATACACGGCGCATGATTTTGGGGTAATGTAAAAGGATTTCATTTTTGTTTTCTTCCGCTATGCGGAACACCTCCCGGTACAGTTGCCCCTCGAGTGTGCCTGCTCGTATCTTAGCGTCGAGCGTGTCCGGAGAAAGATCCTTTAACACCACCTCACTACCGTCGGACAAAAGCACCGTCAATTCTAAGACATGATCTAGGGTTTTACCGTAAGTTAATGAATGCGCGCCGGCCGAGTTGTTTCCTACCATGCCACCGATGGTAGCACGATTGGACGTCGACGTATCCGGCCCGAACTGAAGACCCATTGACCGCACATGAGCGTTGAGCTCGTCTTGCACCAACCCGGGTTGCACCCGGCACCAGAGCTCTTCCTTGTTTACCTCCAGGACGTTGCGCATGTACTTGGAGAAATCTAGCACGATCGAATGTCCCACCGTCTGGCCGGCAAGCGAAGTCCCCCCACCTCTAGACAAAATTGGAACCTGAAACCGGTTCGCTACCTCAATAGCTGCCTGCACGTCGGCCTTATGGCGCGGCACCACAACGCCGATGGGTTCAATCTGATAAATGGACGCATCGGTTGAATACAGCAGACGAGTATAACGGTCGAACTTGACCTCCCCTTCAAGCCGTTTGCGCAGTTCGACCGCAAGATCCTTATATCCGTTATCTACCAGTGCACCCATCGCTATCCCCTCAAGACTTTTAACGATGATAGGAGCTAGAGAAATCTCTACGCTCCCCAACGTAACACTAACACGCCCGCCACTACCAGAGCGGCAGCCATGCCGTCGCGGACGGCAACCTCTTGGACACCTTTAAGGTTATTTCTGCCCGAGAAAACGTGGCGATCGGTTGTATGATCCAAGCCGGCGCAACCACTGACCTCGCTCAAAGCTTCTTATGCATGCGGCGAGTCGAAATCAGAGCAGCGCCTTGGCCTGACCGAAGACGCTATGAAACATAGGCTGCGTCAACTTACCGGTAAAGGTATTTTGCTGGCTGGGGTGATAGGAACAGATCAAAGTAAGTTCATTCGGCAGAACGCTCGAAACCCCGTGTCCGAACTTCGGCCGCGGCCTTGGAATTGTCTTACCGGATTCTTCAAAGGCCTTTAAAAAAGCATCGAAGGCGATTTTTCCAAGAACGATG
>JAJONK010000048.1 GCA_021323355.1 Deltaproteobacteria bacterium | reverse complement strand
TTTCTTAAAAAAATGATATCACCCTGCCACTCTTTGACCGCGAAGTTGTAATTCTTGATTCGTTCTTTGGTGCGCGCGAGATCGGTGAGCTCATGATAATGGGTGGCAAATAACGTTCGCGGGCGCTCGGCGCGCTCGTGCAGCGATTCTGCGACAGCCCAGGCAATGGAGATCCCGTCGAAGGTGCTGGTGCCGCGGCCGACTTCATCCAACAGTATCAAGCTTCGCTGCGTCGCATGCTCCAAAATGGCAGCGGTTTCCTTCATCTCAATCATAAAAGTCGATTCACCGCGCGATAGGGAATCGCTGGCACCGATTCGAGTAAATACACGGTCAACCACGCCGATCCGAGCTTCGCTGGCCGGCACAAAACTTCCCATCTGGGTCAGAATCGTGATCAAGGCGACCTGGCGCATGTAGGTCGACTTGCCTGCCATGTTGGGGCCGGTCAGCAGCAAAATCTGCTGATTCTTGGGATCGATAACGCAGTCATTAGGCACAAAAGCGCCGCGGCCAATGGCCGCTTCGACCACCGGGTGGCGGCCTTCACGGACAGCCAGGATCAATCCGTCTTCGACTGACGGAGCGATCCAATGGCAGGACTCGGCGACTTCAGCAAACGACAGCAAAACATCGATGCAAGCCAGCGCTGTTCCGGATTGTTTCAGCCCAGGATAAGTGCCCGCGACCTGCCCGCGGACACCGCCGAGCAACTCGGCTTCTAATTTTTCTAACAGGCTTTGAGAATTAAGAACTCTGGTTTCGTATTCCTTGAGTTCCGGGGTGATATAGCGTTCGCCATTAACCAGAGTCTGTTTACGAATGTAATCCTCAGGCACCGCTTTTAAGTTCGAGCTGGTTACCTCGATGTAATAGCCAAATACACGATTATAGCGCACCTTCAGGGAGTTGATACCCGTGCGACGCCGTTCGGCCGTTTCGAATGCGGCAATCCATTGCTTGGCTTGGCTTCTGCCGCTGCGAATGTCATCGAGTTCCGGGTCGAAACCCTGGCGAATGTAACCGCCGTCTTTCAGTGAAAAAGGCGGATCATCGACGACCGCCGTGTTGATGAGTTCAACGATCTCCGGCAACTCTGAAAGTTGTTCGCGCAAGACGCGCAAGATGTCGGTGTTCTCCCCCGCCAATAAGCTCCGCAAATCAGCTAATGCGACAAGCGTCTGTTTAATCGCCACTAGATCCCTTGGCGATGCTGTACCCGCGACCGTACGCGCGGCCAGGCGCTCGAGGTCCTGTACATTCTGCAAGGCTCTTTTTAAATCCTGGCGCAACCGGTAATTCTCAACCAGCGCCTGGACACCCGCTTGTCGCTCGCGAATGGCGGCGACATCCAGCAGAGGGTAAAAGAGCCATTGACGCAGGCGGCGCGCGCCCATGGGAGTTTCAGTTCGATCGAGCACCGAGAGTAGCGAGCCTTTGCGAGTTCCATCGTTACCATTAGCGAGCTCGAGATTGCGCCGGGTATTCTCGTCAAGGACCAAATAATGCGAGGCAACGTAGAACTCCAGGCCGCCGATCACTTTAAGGAATTCGCCGACGTTGACTGCCAAATAGTTGATGATCCCGGAAGCCGCAAAAACACCCTGATGCCGGGCGCCGGCTCTGTCCGTGGAATCCTCGGCAGTCAGCAGCTTGCGCGCCGCGTCCCCGGAAAAAAACTCTTCCGGCGCTGCCGTGATATGGAAGTTCGAGAATTCTTTGCGCAGCAATCTCAACAGCCCGACGCCGTTGCGCGGCGCAATGATTTCGCTTGGTGCGATACGGCCGATCTCGTCGAGAAACGACTGTTCCTCGGCAAATTGCGTGCAACGAAATTCGCCGGTGGTGATATCCGTTACCGCCAAGCCGAAATTCCGATTATCCTGGCAGACGGCAATTAAGAAGTTATTGCCGCGCGCATCGAGCGCTTCCGCGGCGGTAACGGTGCCGGGCGTGATAACCCGGACAACTTCACGTTGAACAACTCCTTTGGCTGTCTTAGGATCTTCAATTTGCTCGCAAACGGCGACCTTATGTCCTGCGTCAAGTAATTTCTGGATATACGGTTCGGCTGCATGATAAGGCACGCCGCAAAGCGGCACCGGCGACTCTTCGCTCTTGTGCCGCGAGGTCAGCGCGATATCGAGGATTCGAGACGCGGTTTGCGCATCCTCGAAGAACATTTCATAGAAATCACCGAGTCGGAAGAACAGAATCGCGTCGCGGTACCTCTCCTTGATTTGCAGGTACTGCTGCATCATCGGAGTGATCTTGGCGGGCTCCATCGCTGGTCAGGCGGACCCGGCCTGTTTTTCCACGTACCGACGCATTATCCTCGCGTTTGCTCGGCCGGTTGCGACGGCAGCCCGCCTGAGGGAGTTATTCAGCTCGCGCACCAGGTTGCCGATGCCGACGGAAAATACGAACTGCCGATCGATTGCATCAAAAATCTTTTCCCGATCGCTGGTAATGACGAAAAGTTTTTCGCCATCGGTGAGATATCTGAGTGATTCCAGAGCTCGCCCGTGTTCGGCGCTGTAACGTCTCAACGGTTGCAAGCAGCGCCGAACCTTCTGCAAGCTCAGCCCTCGATGCGTCAGATCCTTCATCACCTTGAGGCACAGGAGATCGTGGAAAGAGTAAAGCCTTTTGCTACCCCGCCCCTGCGCAGCCTTTACCGACGGGCGAATAAAGCCGCGCTCGTCCCAATACTGAATCTGACGGAGAGAAACGCCGGCGATCCGGCTGGCTTCCTTGCTGTTGTAGGTTTCCATCGCAAAACAAGAATGAAAACAATATTGGTTTCCACGTTAAACGGCCGCTCCAACAATGTCAACAAATTCGTGCTTCCGTTGACCATCGGCAAGACATGTGGTGAACACTAGATTTATGGCTTTTCCTCCCAATGTCTATGTTGGAACTTGCGGTTGGACATACCCGGATTGGGTCGGATCGTTTTATCCGGCGGACTCAAAGCCTCAGGATTTGATTCAACATTATGCGCGCTCCTTTCGCGCCGTCGAACTCGACTCCACGTACTCTACCATTCCAGCGCGCGCAGTGGTGGCCGGATGGAAGGAAAACACTCCAGCGGGATTTGTTTTTGCGGCTCAGGTGCCAGGAGTCATTACGCACCAGAAAGTGATGAAGGATTGCCAGCGTGAGCTCACGACATTTTTAAATAGCCTCGACCTTCTAGGCGACCGCCTGGGCCCGCTGCTGCTTCAATTTCCATACTTCAACCGAAATGCTTTCGCTTCACGAGCTCAGTTCGACAAGCTGCTGCAGCCGTTTTTGAAAACGCTGCCAAAGGAATTTAAGTTTGCCGTGGAGATACGAAATAAGAATTGGATCAGCTGGGACTTTCTCGAAATGTTAAGAGACCACTCGGTGGCTTTCGTGGTTGTCGCCCAGGCTTGGATGCCAAGCATTGATGTGCTCGCTCGCGCACTCGATCTCCTCTGCGGCGACTTCCTTTATGCTCGCTTCATCGGCGATCGAAAAGAAGCCAAAACTCAGCGCTGGGACCATCTGACTGAGGACAAAACTTGTGAATTGATAGTCTGGAGCGAAGAGCTCAAAAAAATCACCGAGCGAGCTTCGCGAGGGTACGTCTTTTTCAGCAATCACTACGCAGGCTTTGCGCCGGGCTCGGTGGAGCTTTTTCACGAGTTATGGCACCGGGGACCGAAGCGCTGCGAGCCTGAGAGCGCATAACTCAGCGGCATCGCGATTTACCGCGGCGCAATTTTGAACGGCGCCCTACTTGTGCCCCAGCTCAGCCATGACCTCATTAACGAAGCGCAAATCCATGTACTCACTGGGCTTTCGTTTCGGCTTTGTATTTAACGCGATGGCTTGCCACTGAGCCATCAACTCCACGCCATTTTCGGTAGGCACCGGTACCAGGGCTTGCCGGATCATCTGATAAGCGTCCTGGGCGGCGTCGCGCTCAAGGCCGAGACGCTTCATCGAAACCTGGAGCGCGTCTTCAGGATTATCGCGCGTATGGATGACGGAGCGAACCATGGCGCGGACCATCTTTTTCACCGTTTGCGGATTTTCTTTGATCATCCTGCTGGTAGCCGCAAGACCGGTAAACGCCGTGTCCTTGAAAATGTCGGCAAGGCTCACGAGCCGCTTCATTCCCGCCTTCATGGCCAGATAATCTGCCGGAGGCGCCAGCAATGCGGCGGAAATAATTCCCTGTTTCAGCGCCGCAATCTTGGGTTCGTTCCCGGGAAGGCTTATATACTCGACCTCCTTGTCGGGATTGATCTTGTTGAGCTCGAGCAGCGCCTTGGTGCCAGCCGCTGTCGAACCGCCGAAGGTGACACCGATTTTCTTGCCTCTGAGATCCGCGATTTTTTGGATATCGGGCGTAACCACGAGCGAGAAAGTCGGCCGTCCCACTTGTTGCGCCAGCAGCATGATATCGTTTCCTTCCCAGACGGCGGGCATTTGTGGTCCAACCGAAAAAATGAAGTGGATCTGATTGGCCAGAAGCGCTTGTACGGCGGTGGAAGCGCCACGCACGAAGACCAGCTCCATTTCCAGCCCCTCGCGCTTGTAAAAACCTTTTTCAGCGCCAACCATCATCGGCAGAATTTGGATGCTGGGCGAAGGAAACGCGCCGCGCACCGATTGACTGGCAGCTTGATCGACAAGCGCGAAAACACCGATCACCGCGATGAGAATACGTTTCCACATAACTTCTCCTTTCACGAATCGGATACCGCTCCAATAAAACGGCAGGTTTCGAACGTCAAGTTTATTTATCTCGGGCAGCGGCTGTGAGTTCCAAGCTTTGATTGCGCTTAGCCGTCATAATGTCTCATGCCGCAGCGAGTTTTAAATCCCTGCTTTTTGTTTTTTCATACCGATTCGCGTAGAGATCGTAATCGAACATACAAGCCATGCATCGCACTCGTGGCGCAAACTATGATGGCTCCGGGTCACTATTGTCGACCGGGCAACATCGAGAGCCAGCGCCTAGCTGCCGTAAAGAAGGACCGGACAATGTCTACTCAATGTGTCATCAACCTCGACTTGGCTGATGTTTGGGACAAGCGCGGACGCAAGTCGTTGCGCCGCACACTGGCGTGGGGCGATGAGATCACGGTCACTGATCAAAAGAGCACCCATCTGGAAGTTGAGGTCACCAGCTTCAAGACAGGTTCCGACGGGAGCTTAATCCCCTCCACCCGAGGCGGATTCATCGAACCGACAAAAGCATCGCGCATCAAACCTGGTGACATTATCGTGCCGCGGGCGCAAAATCAGGTGCTTAAGGTAAACTTCGTCGATGTCCAGCAAGGCGATGGCAGTATCATCGAATCTCCTGATGGAAAGATCATTTTGGTGGATGGGGGCGACAACCAACTCTTCGCGCGTTACCTGGCGGCCCGGTTTCGCGGCACCAGCATCGAAAAACCTAAACGCATCGACTGCATTCTTATCACCCATGGCGATGCCGACCATTTTTCAGGACTGGTCGAAATTCATAAATCAGAGATCCACAATAACAAGCTCAAGCGGATCTTCATCCAGCCGGGGAGGATATACCATAACGGGCTGGTGAAGCGGCCGGCGACAAAGAATAATCAACCGGTTGCCGATCGAGAGCTGCTTGGGCCGACTAAGCAAATCGGCAAGAAAGTTATCATAACAGGACTCGTCGATGATTTACTGCAGGTGCGTGACGATGAGATGAATCAGCCGTTCCGCCAGTGGAAAGCCGCCTTGAGAGAATATAGTTCTCGTGGCGCTGTCTCCTTTCGGCGGCTTGAATTCGGTGACAGTGAAGCATTCAGCTTCTTCAATAACGGCAAGCTGCGGATTGACGTTCTCGGCCCCTCCATAATCGAGAGCGGCAACGTGCGCGGTCTCAGATTTCTCGGCACACCGCCCAAAGGACCTCGCGTGGGACATGCCTCTCTGGAATTGGCAGAAGAAGGATTCACAGGCTTGTCCGCCGGGCATACCATTAATGGTCACTCAATCGTTTTCCGACTCTCATATGGCGGCTTTAGTTTCCTTTTTGCCGGTGATCTCAATGAGGAAGCCAGCCGCTTTCTCGCGCGCGAGCACAACCGCGGCGCGCTCAACCTGCGATCGGAAGTCTTCAAAGTTCCACATCACGGTTCAGCCGACTTCTCCGGCGGCTTCTTTCAAGCTGTATCGCCGGTGGTGAATATCGTTTCCAGTGGCGACGAGAATGCGCGCAAGGAATACATCCATCCGCGGGCCACGTTGATGGGAGCCCTCGGACGCTGGTCGCGTGTGCCGGAGCCGCTGGTGTTCGTCACCGAGCTGGTGGCCTTTTTCAACGTAGAAGGATGGTCACGACTCACCGATGTAAAAAAGGCAAAAACCCGGGGTGACTTTTTCGGCTTTAGCCGCTCCGCTTTCGGACTCGTGCAAACTCGCACGGATGGTAAACGTCTACTGGTCTATACGGACAGCGGCAACGTGCAAATGAAGGAGGCTTATGCCTATCAGCTCGACGAATCCGGAGTGCCGATTCCCGCAACAGTAACACGGGGGTAAGAATTTCAAAGCGGCCGTTTGACAAGCTGCGCTGGCGGATGAATATTGCCGCCATGGCGCGAAAGTTTCTGGCGCTTCCACTAACGGGGATATCTTTGTCCCGCGTTGCCGATTTTGACAACTTAGAAGACCCCGACCTGTCCGAGCGGTTCGAGCTCTGTCTTCCGGCTCAGCTACCGGTTGGCTCTACGACCCTTTGGCAAAAAATATCAAAGCTTCACAACTCCGCCGCGCCCTTAACCAAATCTACCTCTGGTCAACTCGCTCGATTCTTCAAATTGGACAGTGACCGATTTTTGAATCACTCACTCAGGACGGCCTCTGCTGAATAGAATCCTTTTAACATTCCATGTCGTTCGAGAGATTGTTGATTGATCGTCGGCTCGTCGAATTTATGCAACTCCGCATTGGTTACTTTCCAGCCGCCAGCGTGCACCCGTTTTTTCCCATAGGCAAGGCCAAACTCCATGGAAACATGTTTCCATACCAAACCCAGGATCGAAATAGATGACAACCATCGCATTTGAATCCATCGTGATAATCTTCTTGATTATCGCCAACGGACTGTTCGCCATGTCGGAACTTGCAATCGTTGCCGCGCGCAAGTCACGGCTTCGAGATTGGGCGGAAAAAGGCAGCGCCAGCGCCAGATCGGCTCTAGAGCTAGCCGAGAATCCCAACCAATTCTTTTCCACTGTTCAGATCGGCATCACGCTTGTAGGTATTCTCGCCGGCGCCTTCGGCGGGCGGACCCTAGCTTCGGAACTCGCTGCATACTTGGCGGGAATCCCGGCCATTGAACCTTACAGCAGTACAATCGCTCTCGGCGCTGTCGTCATTTGCATTACGTACTTCTCCGTCGTGCTCGGCGAATTGGTCCCCAAACGAATCGCCTTGACTCATGCGGAGACAATCGCAACTTTTATGGCGGGACCGATGCGACTGTTGTCGGCCATCTCCTCGCCCATCGTTCGGCTTTTGACGGCGTCAACGGATGCGATCTTCAGGTTGCTCGGCAGTCCGCCCTCTCAGGAGCCTCCCGTCACCGAAGAAGAAATCAAAAGATTGATTCAACAAGGCACCGCAGCGGGAGTTTTCGAAGAGAGCGAGCAGGATATGATCGAGGCGGTTATCGAGCTGGGCGATAAAAGCGCGCGCGCGCTGATGACGCCGCGCACCCAGATCGTTTGGTTGGATCAAAGCGATTCCATCGAAGAGATTCGCAGCAGGATTGCCGAGAGCGGACATTCCCGGTTTCCGGTCGGCAACGGCAGCCTCGATAATTTAGTCGGCGTCACCCAAGCCAAGGATCTTCTGTCGAACGCGTTGTACGGCAAGCCAATAGATCTATCGGCATCTTTACAAGCACCGGTGCTGGTGCCGCGCACATTGACCGCGTTGCAGGTGCTCGATTATATCAAACGCTCGGGCAGCCACCTGGTGTTGGTAGTGGACGAGTATGGAGGCATCGAGGGATTGCTGACCCATCACGATGTCCTCGAAGCTATCGCCGGCGATATGCCGTTCGGCGAAACCGTCACACCGCCGAAAGCTGTGCAACGCCCCGACGGCTCATGGCTAGTGGATGGAATGATCCCGGTCGACGAGTTCAAAGAAATTTTTGATCTCGACAGCCTCCCAGGAGAAAAGCAAGACGCCTATCAAACCTTGGGCGGTTTTATTTTTACCAGGATGGGTCGCGTGCCGTCGGTGTCGGAATCCTTCGAATGGAATCATTTGCGCTTTGAGATTGTCGATATGGACGGCAAGCGCATCGACAAAGTACTTGTATCACGCGTGCCAACTGAACAGAGCCCGGAGGAACTTTAAGTCGATGCGCAGACTGATTCGTAGAGAACTATGTCCGACTTAAGCGGTTCCAATGAGCGGGTTTTCAGGGCGGCGCGCAATTCACTGGCGGCAAAATCGTCGTAGGCGGACTTGGCAATCTTTTCTACCGCCAAGATGCTTTTATAGCGATACACCTCTTGAAGACCAAGATCCCAAGCCCACGCCTGACGTTTAAGAGTGTCGATGTGTCGCTCTAGACTAAAAACCAGAGGCCGATCGCTGCAATAGCTAACCGCCTTCGAAAGCTCCGCAACGTAGTCTAAGCTTTCTCCGGCGATCATCGGCAACATGGCCGGTTGGGGATCTTTAAACAGGAACACCATCCTCCCCTGTATTTTATCAAGGAGTGCCGGCGGCATCGCGTTTACACCCAAGGTCGGAAAAGCAAAACCAATAAGCGCGCACCAGAGCAAGGCCGAAATTGCCGCCAGCCGCCAAAAGTGCTGTGCACTGGACCAGATCCATGCGAAGCCGATGATAAGAAGCGACAGCAGAATTACTTCATAGCCGGCGATCTTGAACCAGTAGCAACAAGCGATAACTAGCCCAACAAACAACACGCTCAGTAGCACCGCGACCCGACGACCGGAGCGCAGGGATTTCAAAGCATCGATGCCGCTAGCGCAGAACAGTGACGTCGGCACAAGCGTTCCTACCAGATATCGGTCAAAGCTCCGAATAAACAAAAACGGCATCAAGCTAAGCACGGTCCAGAGCAACAACATTTGAGTCTGCCCGTTATCGCTAGTAAAACCGCCACGGAAATAGCGCCATATCAGCCCCACCAACAATACCGTCCAAGGAAAGAAAAGCGCCGCAAACTGCAGCAGCGGATCAAGATGAAACCTGCCGAAACGCCGGGCTTCAAACTCGATCTCCATGACCTTGATCGTGTGATCGGTAAACTGAAAATAGACATGCGCATACCAGATAAGGCTGAGCGAGGTAAACAACACGAGCGCTAGCGCGAGTTGAGGAATTTTGGCTCTCAGAAAAGCCCTGGTCGCCGGGCTGGTGATCAACAATGCCAAGACTCCGGAGCCAAACACCACCAGGGCAACCGGGCCTTTCGTCAGAAAACTAACCGCCAGGAAAATCGCCGAAATCGGCAAAAATTTCGTCAAGCCGGTTTTTGACCACTTCAGAAAAAACAAGAACGCCAGCGCGCTGAGAGCCGCCGTGGGAACATCGGGCAACAGAATTCTGCCATGTATGGCGATGCCGATATTCGACAAGGCTATGGCAGCTGCCGTGACCCCATAGCGGATATCGTTCGTCAGTTCCAAACCGATGGCCAAAACCACCGCACTCAAAAGCGCCGCAAAAATTACCACGATCGAGCGGGCGCTTCGTAGCGAAACCCCGAACCGCTCAAAATTCCAGCGCGTCAGCCAATTGAGCAGCGGCGGCTTCTCGATTCTCGGACTTCCGTCCAGAAACGGCACGAGCCAGACATCTTCCTCGATCATCGTAAGTGCCGTTCTAAATACCCGGTGATATTCATCCTTCGAAGTTGGACCGGTGTGGTTACCGATTCCCGGAGCCGTAATAAAAACCGCAACCGTAAACACAACGGCCAATAACACTCCCCTGTGGGTCTCGAAAAAATTCGTCATGATAGTTGAAAACGCATTGGAAAACGGCCCGGTAGAGCGAGCTTTAGAAAATAGAAGATAACGCAGCAACCAGTTGTGCAAACGGCAGAAGACGCGCCACACTCCAGCGCTATCTAGTAATGCCAATTAGTTTAACAATGAGTATAAAACCTGAGCAGCTGCATAAAACACGCTAGAACCTACAACCAACCAGACCACACCTTTCAGCCATAAGGGGAAATCAGCCATCATCGTCTCCTTGCGTCTCGATACGTTTACAAACCAATCAGCCGCAGCCGATTGGGCTCTCTAGGCGAACTTAGCGGAGTTAGAGTGGGAGACCGAAGGAAAGATGAAGCGTTCAGATCAGGAACACTTGATTTACTTTGTGAAGTTTGAAGACTTTCTGAGAGAGCCTGGGGGCGTAGCTGGCAGTGAACTCAAGATGGTGCTCGAGCAAGCTCGCGCAACGCAGATGCGGGCGGTCCGCGGATTCGACGATGTTGCGAGCCACGAGACCCGCTGATCCAGGGCCGCGGAAAAGAGCATCGGCGGAATTGTGGAGCTCAATCCGGTCCGGTAAATCCAAATCTTCAATGACGTCGTATCCGGAAAGAATCACCCAGGAAAGAACGAGCAACAGCGCGAGCCGCTTTCGAAGCATAGACGATACTCTCCCGGACCGCGAAAGATGTCAACAAACTTTTTCTCGTTAAGCGCTCGTCGCCGAATGCGTTTCGCTGAAACTTATACGAAAGAAACAATTCAGCCCTCTCTAGAAAATACGATGAACGAGATCCAACTTTTTAGTCGCTCTTTGCCCACCGGATTGCCAGCTGCCACCGATTACTTTGCCAGCCGCACGCGACAGAGATACGATCGATGCGGTAGCGAGCCGCTTAGCTTATTGGTCGGCGAGATCGGAGCCGATTAGCAGGCTCGGGTTTGCCGAGCCAGCGTCGACGAGCCATAGCCGGGAAGGTCTAGTTGCTTACACTCCTGCCACTTCCATGCTGGCAACAGACGACACCCGGCGCTATAGCGTCCGTGACACGCGCCCTTGCGGTGATCGCCCCGCGCGGGCTTTCGATGATTATCCAGTGGCTCGGGCGATGTCTTACGCAGACTGGAGAGACCGGGCAGCTGACTATGGATGTAAGTTGTCAACTTCGCGTTGGTCAGGACCAGCGGGTATTCGTCCGTCAGATCGCTCCGACTGACCGGGCTAGATAGCTTGGAATGAAAAGGTGCGCAAGGTGCAACGGCCAGCGCGAGTACGATAATTCTGGACTATCAAGTTTGTTCGGGCGGCACGATCAATAGAAATCAACGTTCAACCACAGCCGTAGAGCGGTTGCGCAGTCGTTCACCGATGGCGTGCGCGAGAGGACTGGTCTCGAGGGCTTCCAGAGATTCAGGCAATGCTAGAGACCACGATGTCTCTGTGGTGCCCGGGATGTTAGGTCGCTCTTCCACGGCCAAAGCGTCTTCCAATGTCGCCGTGACGATCGCCGAAGGCGCTTGCGCGAGAAGCTCGTAGGTCCGGGTGATCACTTCTTCGACCGGAGTCTTGTCGGTAATCCCCGTCATCGCGCTCAGCCGTTCGGACATTTTCAAAGCCCCTTCTTCGTGGGGCTCCAGCCCCAGTTCACGCTGCGCCTTGAGATCAGCGCCGCTCCACAAACCGGCAACCGTCGGCAAATCGTGGGTGGTCACCGCCGCAAGCGCCAATTCAGGATATCGCGCCGGCGGATCGCTCTCGAACCAGAGTAGCCGATAAGACAGGATGCGGCTTTCAGCGAGCTGCTTACGAACACCCTCTTCCACCGTGCCGAGATCTTCGCCGACGATATACGCTTTCGACCGTTCACTTTCCAAAGCCAGTATGGCTAATAACTCATGCTCGGGATAACGAACGTAAGCCCCGGCAGTGGGACCTGTGCCTTGCGAAATCCAGAACAAACGGAACAATCCCATGACATGATCAATTCGAAGGCCGCCGGCATGTCGCAACGCTCCCCTTAGCGTCTGGATGAACGGATCATAACCGGCGGCGCGCAGCTTTGATGGAATAAACGGCGGCAAACCCCAATCTTGACCTTGCATATTGTATTCGTCGGGGGGACTGCCGATGCTAAATCCCTCGGCAAACACCTCCTGCCAGGCCCAGGCATCGGCGCCGTTGGCATCAACTCCGATGGGCAGATCTTGCATCAAGGAAATTTCG
>JAJONK010000047.1 GCA_021323355.1 Deltaproteobacteria bacterium | reverse complement strand
CCTTCCAGGCCGTATCCGACCTCCAGGCGCAAACGCCGATCCTTCGGCACGACTATCAGAATGACACCGTTGTCGAAGCCTTTCTTGCCGATTTTCCAACTCTCGGCAACACGGATACTGAAGTCCTCGAGCGAGTCACCCTCTAACGAGGGCACTGTTAAAATCGCCACCTGGTGACCCGTGTCCCGCTCAAATTGTGCAAGTTGATCCTCCAACTTGCGAGTTTGATCCGTTGTAATAACTTTGGCGTAATCGTTCACGCGCCCGCGCAGCGGCGGCACATCCAGAGGATAAGCCGGAGCCGATAGCAGGCAAAGCAGGAAGAGGCAAAAAGCAAGACCATGCTGCACCGACAAATGACGGCGCAGCGCAATCCGGGCATGAGGAGATTCGCGCAAGGTATTGATCGCCGTGACGGCCTAGAATTTTACCTGTGGCGGCTTCTGCGCAGCTTCATCGGCGCTGAACGATGGCCGAACTTCTAAGCCCAAGAACTTTGCCGTGAGATTAGTTGGAAACGAGCGCACAGTAGTGTTGTACTGAGCCACTCGTTCTACATAGCGCTTGCGAGCTACTGCAATCCGGTTTTCGGTGCCTTCCAGCTGTGCTTGCAAGTTTTGGAAATTTTGATTCGCCTTCAGCTCCGGATATCGTTCCACCACCACGAGCAAACGGGATAAAGCGCTGGAGAGCTGGCTTTGCGCCTGCTCAAACTTTTTAAATGCTTCAGGATTGTTGAGCGATTCGGGATCGATCTTGGTTGCCGTTGCGTTACTGCGGGCTTCGATCACCTGGGTCAGGGTTTCCTGTTCAAACTTCGCCGCTCCTTTAACCGTCGCGACTAAGTTAGGCACGAGATCGGCACGGCGCTGGTACTGATTCTGAACTTCGCCCCAGGCGCCTTTCACTTCTTCATCCAGGCTCTGGAGGGTGTTATAACCGCACCCGGTTGCGGTTAGTATTAGAACGACTATATACGGGCGAAGAAAGTACCAGCCTGGTGTATGAATGCGCATTCTAGGTCCTTTCGTGAGTCAGAAATCTAGATTTCACAATGGCAAACGGCAGGAGGGGCATCAAGAGGCTGGCGGACCGGAGTAGAAGAATGTAAAAAAAAGGGCCCCTCATCGGAGGGGCCCTTTAAAGTGCGCGAACAAGCTACCTAAAGGTTCGGATCTAGATCTCCTGCGCACCCACTTTGGGGCGCCACTTGTCGAAGCGCCGCTCGATCCGGGTAAGTACTTCCATACCGATCATACCGGTCAAAGCGAAGATCAGCACACCGACGAAGACCTTATCGGTCTGGAAAGTAGCGCCAGCAACCGTGATCATGAAACCAATGCCGGCGGTGGCCGCATAAAGTTCGCCGACCATAACCCCGACGATGGCCCTGCCCAACCCCAGTCTCATGCCGGTAAGTATGAAAGGAATAGTCGAAGGCAGCACCACGGTTTTAAACAGCATCCACTCCGAAGCGCCGAAACTACGCGCCGCAGTGAGAAGGTTATAGGGCGTGGTTTTGACGCCATCTCGGGTATTAATCAAGATAGGGAAGACTGCGCCCAAGAATATAATGCCGACTTTCGAGAGTATGCCGATTCCCAACCAGATAATCACCAGAGGCAAAAGCGCCACTCGGGGGGTCGCGTTCATGGCATTGATGAACGGGTCAAAAATATAACTGGCCCTTTTGTACCAACCGACCATGATGCCAAAAGGGACAGCGACGAGAGCCGAAAGTAGATAGCCCCAGAACAGTTCTATACCGCTGACGTAGAGATCGTTGTATATCTCACCGGAGGAAAACATGTTCACCGCGGCCGTAAAGATCAGCGAAGGCGCGCTCATGAACATGGGATTGATCAATTGAAGAATATTTCCAACGAGCTCCCATGCCACTAAGAACGTCACCACACCTGCTGTGCCAAGTATTTTCTGTTCGTTGTTTAAATAGAACTTGTAGAGTTTCGACGCTTCGGCAACCCTTACGTCAAGCAATAGTTCTTCAGCCGATTGATTAGCCATGGTTTTTATCCTTTCGTGGTTTATGGGTCACATTTGAATTCACTGATTCGGATGCGGAGTCCCGTGAATCATCAATGAGGCTGTTGAGGACCTTCACGAACGTTGGTCCGGCTGACTGAAGTTCTTCCAAGTGGTGCAGTGAAAGCCTTTGGAGAAACTCTTCCCCATCGTGCGTTAGCTTTACCAACACCTGTCGCCGGTCATTAGTCGATCGCAAACGGCACAAAAAGTTTCGGTCTACCAGCCGGTCTACGAGTTCGACGGTGCTATGGTGCTGCAGCTGCATTCTTTCGGCTAGCACTCCAATTGTCGGACTTGCACCGTCGGGCAATCCTCTAATGGCCAAGAGCAACTGATGTTGCTGCGGCTCGATACCCGCTTGGCGCGCGGCATTTTCGCTAAACCTGAGGAACTTACGTATTTGGTAACGTAGTTCCGCCATTGCTTTGAAGTCGGGCACTGGTCACCATCATCACACAATATCGTGTCACGATACTATCGTATTGCGATGTATATTTAACTGCCGAGCCTTTGTCAACTAGGTCCTAAAACTTTTTGGCACTCGTTGTCTCAGGGACCTAGGAGAGGTGTCTTCGTGGCCCGATATTGTTGACTTTGGCCGGAATCTCCGTTAGAAAAACCATTCGGGAAAAACCATGAAATATGCAGTAATCAAAACGGGTGGGAAGCAGTACCGGGTCTCTGAAGGGGATCTCGTAAAGATCGAGAAGCTTACCGGCGAGGTCGGCGAAAAGATAACGCTGGCTGAGGTTCTGTTCATCGGCGGCAATGGCGATGCCAAAATCGGCTCGCCATTGGTGGAGAACGCCTCCGTAACCGGCGAGATTGTGAGCCAGGCGAAAGCGAAGAAGGTGCTGGTTTTTAAGAAGAAAAGACGTAAGAGCTACAGTCGTCAACGAGGTCATCGGCAACATCAAACTACTCTCAAGATCACCGGAATTGATGGTTAGAAAATAGGAACGGATATGGCACACAAAAAAGCTGGCGGGAGCTCCCGTAACGGGCGCGACAGTAAGGGACAGCGGCGCGGCGTAAAAGTATTTGGCGGTGAAACCGTGCGTGCAGGTAATATTATTATCCGCCAACTCGGGACGCGCATTCACCCCGGCCGAAACGTGGGCATGGGTCGTGACTTTACTCTATTTGCGCTAATCGATGGCGTGGTGAATTTCGACCGGCTGGATCGGTCGCGCAAACGAGTAAACGTGCTGCCTGCTCAGTAGGCATTCACCTACCTTGACTCTAAAGCCCCGAAAGGGGCTTTTTTTTTGCCGATACAATCACCGTGGCGCGGCGACTTGAGAATGGGTAAAGTATTCGAAAACATACGTGATCCAGTAATCTATTCTATGCCTCTATGCCGCGCCTGGTCGGCACCTGGAGCTCACGTATAATCAGGTCATGAAATTCATCGATGAGACAAAGATACGCGTCATTGGCGGCGATGGCGGACGCGGTTGCGTCAGCTTTCATCGCGAGAAGTTCATTAGCCGCGGCGGACCCGACGGTGGCAATGGCGGAGCCGGTGGCGATGTCATCGCGGTTGCGGATGCACAGCTCACAACCTTGCTGGATCTCCGCTATCACAAAGAGTGCAAGGCCGGTCGCGGCCAGCACGGAATGGGCAGCGATTGTCATGGGCGTCGCGGCGAGGACTTCATCGTTAAAGTTCCGGTGGGAACGATCGTTCGCGACGCCAGGACCGGCGAGACTATCGGCGATCTGGATAAGGCCGGCGACCGTGTTGTGCTCGCCGCCGGCGGGCGAGGCGGCAAAGGCAATGCGCACTTCGTTTCATCGACCAACCGTAGCCCGAGGTTTGCTCAGCCGGGTGAACCTGGTGAAGATCGCGAGTTGGAGATTGAATTGCGTCTCCTGGCCGACGTTGGAATTATCGGTGTCCCCAACGCCGGTAAGTCGACTTTGATCTCCGTTATTTCCGCCGTGCGGCCGAAAATTGCCGACTACCCGTTTACGACGCTGGTCCCTAATCTTGGAGTAGTCAGCTACGATGAGGGAAAAAGCTTCGTGGTGGCCGATATTCCAGGCTTGATTGAAGGCGCGCACCAGGGACATGGCTTGGGAGACAAATTTTTGAGGCATGTAACACGCACGAGTGTGCTAATTCATCTGCTCGATGCTTCGAGGATCGATCCGAAGAATCCGCTGGCTGACTGGTCCACCATCAATCGGGAATTGGCGCTTTTCGATGAGGAGGTGGGCACAAAACCGCAAATCGTCGTTGCAAACAAGATAGATATTCCCGAGGCAAGGGAGAACGCAATGGTTCTCGAAAAAAACTTGCCGGATTCTTATCGGCCACTGCATTTGATCTCCGCGGTAACCGGTGAGGGGGTTAAGGCGCTGGTGCAAAAGGTTGGCATGCAGCTGGAGCGAGCCAAGCGCGTTAAGGGAGAAGAAGCCGGTGACGCAGCGGGATCATAAGAAATCAATTTTGCGCCGGGCGCGCCGGGTTGTGATCAAGATCGGCAGCCAGATCCTTTCTTCCTCAACCGGCATAGAGGAAGCCCGGCTTGAGGCCTTGGTATTTGAGCTGGCGGCGCTGCACGATCAAGGCAAAGAAATCGTCGTGGTCAGTTCCGGCGCGGTGGCAGCCGGCATGACTCGACTCGGTCGTAGAGAGCGGCCGCAGAGCATTCCCGAAAAACAGGCGCTTGCGGCTGTCGGCCAAATCAGATTGATGGCGCTATACGAGCGCGCCTTTGCCAAGTTCAGCAAGAACGTCGCGCAGGTTCTGCTCACCCACGAAGATCTCGCCAACCGCCAACGTTATCTTAACGCCAAACATACCTTTCAGATGTTGCTGGCATCGTCGATCATCTCGATCGTCAATGAAAACGATACCGTTGCCATCGAGGAAATGAAGTTTGGCGACAATGACCATCTCTCGGCGCTGGTGGCGACTCTGCTGGAAGCCGATCTGTTGCTGATTTTAAGCGATGTCGCCGGCGTCTACGACCGCGATCCGCGGCTAGACTCCAATGCGGTTATCGTTCCGCTGATTCAAGACATCAAAGAAGCTAGATTAAAAGTGATCGGCTCTAGCCGAAGTGACTTCGGTACCGGCGGCATGGCGACCAAAATCGCCGCCGCCGAAGAAGCAGCTGCCGCCGGCATCCCCACGGTGATAACCAGCGGGCTAACGGCCGGTACGATTCCGCGCGTGTTCGATCGCACTGAAGAAGTCGGAACCCTAATACTTCCGGATAGCAACCGGTTGACCAATCGCAAACATTGGATCGCTTTCAACCTAAAGCCCGCAGGTGAGGTGGTCGTGGATTCGGGAGCTCACGAAGCTCTGGTGCGAAAGAAAACGAGTCTGCTGCCTTCCGGAGTGAGAGAGGTGCGCGGCTCTTTTGGGGTCGGTGAGTGCGTGCGCTGCTTGGATGTGGATGGGCGGGAGTTTGCCCGCGGTTTGATCAACTACAGCGCGCTGGAGTTGAATCAAATCAAAGGATTGCATACAAGCAGGATTGAACAAGCTCTCGGCTACAAGCCATTCGACGAGATTATCCACCGCGACGATTTGGTGTTGCTGTGAACATAGACAAATTGGCGAGCGCATCATTCACCGAAGAGGCGATTCAGCTGGGCAAGCAAGCCAAGGCTGCGGCGCGCCGCCTCGCGGTGCTTTCTTCCGAGGATAAAAATCAGGCTCTGCAACTCATGGCCGACCGGCTCGAGGCTCAAAGCGCATTTTTAATTGATGAGAATCAGAATGATCTAAATGCTGCAAAGAAAGCAGGGATCACCGGCGCGGTTCTGGATCGAATTGCGCTGACTTCGAGCCGCGTACAATCGATGGCCAAAGGTCTGCGCGAAATTGCGGCGTTGCCGGATCCGGTGCGCGAAATAGTTAAGATGTGGCGCCGCCCCAACGGCTTGCAAGTCGGAAAGATGCGCATTCCTTTGGGCGTCATCGGGATCATCTACGAGGCCCGCCCCAACGTAACCGCCGACGCAGCGGCGCTGTGTTTGAAGTCTGGCAACGCGGTTATCCTGAGAGGTGGAAGCGAGGCGCACCACTCAAACCAGGCAATTGGCAAGGTGCTGCAAGCCGCATGCGGCGAAACGGCGGTGCCGCAACATGCGATCCAGGTTGTCCAATCCACAGATCGTGCGTTGGTTCACGAGATGCTGCAGTTGGAATCTTACATCGATCTAATTATCCCGCGTGGTGGTGAGGAACTGATTCGCGCGGTTGTGGCCAACTCTAAAGTGCCGGTCATTAAACATTACAAAGGCGTTTGTCACGTCTATGTTGATATCGATGCCGAGCTCGATATGGCCGAACGGATTTGCTTGAACGCCAAGATTCAAAGGCCGTCAGTTTGTAACGCCATGGAGACCCTACTGGTGCACGAAGCAATCGCGTCAGAGTTTCTGCCGCCGCTTATCGCCAAATACCGGGACGCGGGCGTAGAGATTCGCGGCTGTGACAAAACCTGTGCGCTGGTTCCCGGCATCAAAAAGGCTAACGAGGAGGATTGGACGACCGAGTACCTCGATCTAATTCTTGCGGTCCGAGTGGTCAAAGACATGGACCAGGCGATTGCCCATATCGAACAGTACGGCTCGGAACACACCGAATCCATTATTACGACGGATTATCGAAGATCCAAACAGTTTATCGAGCGGGTCAACTCTTCGGCCGTGATGGTCAATGCGTCGACGCGCTTCAATGATGGCGGAGAGCTTGGACTCGGCGCCGAGATTGGCATCAGTACGAGCAAGATTCATGCGTTCGGTCCGATGGGTTTAGAGGAACTGACGACAACCAAGTTTATTGTATTCGGCGATGGGCAGATTCGCGAATGAAAAGTACCCACTTGCCTAGTTCTGCGCTAAACGGATTCTTGGAAGTCAGCCACCGATACGCCTTTGGTTGCCAAATCTTTGCGCGGTTTGTAAAGAGGATTCCTTCGGTTGGTTCCCGGAAAGGCGATATCGAATTTCCATGAGGATCGGCCTCTTTGGCGGCACCTTCGATCCGATCCATTGGGGCCATCTGCGCAGTGCGGAGGAGGTCAGAGAAGCCTTTGATCTCGACCGCGTCTATTTTATTCCTGCTTCGATTCCACCGCACAAGAGAGGGCAAACCCGGACTCCGGCTCGCGATCGGCTCGAAATGGTTCGTTTGGGCGTGGCCAAAAATCCCCGCTTCACGGTTTCGACCGTCGAGATTGCAAGACCGGGTGTTTCGTACTCGATCGACACGATTCGTCATTTTGCAGAAAATCAATGCAAGGGTGCCTCGCTCTATTTTATTATCGGTCTGGATGCATTTGCCGAGATCGGCACCTGGAAGAATTTCGCGCAGATTTTTCCTCTCTGTAATTTCATTGTAACGTCGCGACCTGGCAACGGTTATGCCAGTCCACTACGGGGAACTTCCATTGCCGTGCGCAGGCTGTTTTGTTATGATTTTAAGAAAAAGATCTACACTCATAGGTGTGGTACGTCGCTGCATTTTTTAAAACTCACTGACTTTGCCGTTTCAGCATCGGATATTCGAGAACGGGTACGGCGCGGCAAATCGATCCGCTATCTGATGCCTTCCAGCGTCGAGGCTTACATCAAAAATCACGGGCTCTACAAAAGAAAAAATGAACAAACCGGCCGAAAAAAGCGCCATTGAAAGAGCCCTGACGCTGGTTGGCGCGGCATTGGATAAGAAGGCATCGCAACTTGTCCTGTTGGAGGTCCGAGACTTCACTTCGATCGCCGATTATTTCATTATTTGTTCAGGCCGATCCGACAGGCAGGTCCAAAGCATTGCCCAAGGAATTCAAGAGGCCGCGCGTGAAGCGGCGATTGCCGTTATTTCGATCGAGGGTACAAGCCGAGGCCATTGGGTGTTAATGGATTTCGCCGACGTAATCGTTCATGTTTTCTATCAGCCTGTGCGCGAGTTCTATGACCTGGACGGACTCTGGGCCGACGCGCCGAAGGTTCCGTTGCCCGAGCCCTACTCAACTCTGGTTCAGCAATTTCAAATCGTTGCCGAGCAGCATCCGTAACTCTTCCAAGCTCGCCCTGCCTGGCAGTCGCGATCACGAGCAGTAGCAGGTTAGAATGAAAGGAAACATTGTGGCGACCAATCAGCCCGTTATTCTCGTCGTGCTGGACGGCTTTGGCATTAATCCAAAGAAAGAAGGAAACGCGATCGCCAACGCGTCCATGCCCAATATGGACTCGTTGCTACGCAACTATCCAAACTCGAGCTTGTCAATGTCCGGTTTAGACGTGGGGCTTCCCGACGGCCAGATGGGCAACTCCGAAGTGGGCCACATGATTCTCGGCGCGGGCCGGATCGTTTATCAAGACCTTACGCTTATTCACAAGGACATCGACGAAGGCAATTTCGGCAAGAATCCGATCATTTTGAATGCCTTGAGAACGACCAAAGCCGGTGGTGGCCGGCTCCACCTGATGGGGCTTCTCGGCGACGGCGGCGTTCACAGCCACCAGCGCCATATGGAAGCGTTAATCGAGATGGCCCAATGCGAAACGGTCGCACCCGTGTATCTTCATCTGTTTCTTGACGGACGCGACACGCCGCCCAACAGCGCCGAGCAGTTCATTCTTGATCTGAATGAGAAGTTGAAAGCATGGCCGGATGTAAAGATCGCCACTCTCATTGGCCGTTATTACGCGATGGATCGGGATAAACGTTGGGACCGAGTAGAAAAGGCTTATCTCTGTCTTACCGAAGGCGCCGGCAAGCTCGCGGATTCGCCGCTGGAAGCTATTCGTAACAGCTACAAAGAGGGCGTGACCGACGAATTCGTTCTACCCACGGTGATCCGGAGCGCGGTTCCCGAAGGACTGATCAGGGACGGCGACGGTGTCATATTCTTCAATTTCCGCGCCGATCGCGCACGTGAGCTCACCCGGGCGCTGATCGATGCTGACTTTAAGGAATTCCCCCGCACGCGATGTGTGAAACTCGCGACGTACACAACTATGACCCAATACGACGAGACGTTCAGGGTGCCGGTAGCCTATCCACCCCGGGAATTGCGAAAGATTCTCGGCGAGGTTGCCAGCCAGCACGGGCTCAAGCAGTTACGGATCGCCGAAACAGAGAAATACGCCCACGTGACGTACTTCTTCAATGGCGGCGAAGAGAAAGAATTCCCCGGCGAACAACGCATTCTGATTCCCTCGCCGAAAGATGTCCCGACGTATGAGTTTAAACCCGAGATGAGTGCCCGTCAGGTTACTGAGGCTCTGGTGAAGAAGCTTACCGAGGAACATATCAACCTAGTGATTGCCAATTTTGCCAATGCCGATATGGTCGGACACACTGGTAATTTCGAGGCTTCGGTAAAAGCCTGCGAGGTCATCGACGAATGCCTCGGTAAAGTAGTAGACGTGGCGCTGAGCCAGAAGGGGAGAGTCGTTATCACCGCGGATCACGGCAACATCGAGCAGCTAATCGACTACGATACAGGGATGCCGCACACCGCCCACACGATCAACCGGGTGCCGGTTATCCTGGTCGATGAGGAACGCAAACGAAGCCGTCTCAAGGAAGGAACGGCGATCGACGTAGCGCCTACAGTGTTGCAGCTTCTTGCATTGCCCCAACCTTCAGAAATGACCGGTCACTCGCTGATCATTGATACTTAACAGGATTTCAACCGCTGCTTTCACGACGGTCTTGCCTAATTGCGAGATCGTTTTGTACAGTGGCGGAGTCATGAAACCTCAATGCCATCCATCTTTTGCCGAGCGCTTGGACTCGCTGGTGGATTGGCTTTATCCGCCGCGCTGCCGCGCCTGCAGCGAGTCGATCCAGGGGCGTGACCGCGAATACTTCTGTTCCACCTGTTGGCCGCAAATTCAGCTTGTTGCGCATCCGTTCTGTACGATTTGTGGCCGGCCATTTCCAGATTCGAGCGGAGATGATCATGTCTGCGGAGTTTGCCTTGCGCGCAATCCACAGTATGCCCGGGCTCATTCCTGGGCCTGCTATCCACGAGAAGAAGCGACAGAGCATCCGCTCCGGCAAGTGATTCAAAAATTCAAGTATGGCCGCAAGGTCGCTCTGGGCAAGCCTTTGGGACGGCTGATGGCGCGCGGCTGTGAAGAATTCCTTCTAACATGTAAGGCAGAAACGATTATTCCGGTGCCGTTGCATCCCAGGCGACTGCGCTGGCGCGGCTTCAATCAATCCGTGTTGCTGGCGCGCCAGATTGGTCGCGCCTACAATCTTCCGCTAGATTGCTTTACGCTCTTCCGCAAGATGGACACGCCGCCGCAAACGCAATTGCCGGAAGAAGACCGACGCAAAAACATGCGCGGCGCGTTTGCCCTGTCGGGAAAAACCGCAGTGAAGGGTAAATGCTTGCTGCTAGTCGATGACGTGTATACTTCAGGCGCCACGGTGAACGAGTGCAGCCGTGTGTTGAAACAGGGCGGGGCGCGGGAGGTTTTTGTGCTTACTCTCGCGCGCGCAGTGTATTGATAGTGAAACTGTTCCAGTCGTGCCAGGGATTCGAGACGTTCGAGTCGTTGGGATACTAAGAACAAAATTGATCTGTTTCGTTGCCTTTCGTACTTGAACCATTGGAACCATGGGACGTTTGGAACCACTGGAACATTTTCAAATCTATTATGGCTTCTGATGATCAAACCAGATGGGACCGTCAACATTCGTCATCGGCTGGCGCCGATCAGCCATCGAATTATCTAAGGCAGATTCTCGAGAGCGATGCCTGGCACATCTCCCGCGGACTAGCTCTAGATGTCGCGGCGGGAAAAGGTCGTAATGCAATTTTCCTGGCCGAAATGGGCTTTAGGGTGGTTGGCATCGACATTTCAACAATCGCTCTTGAAGAGGCGCGTCGGCGCGCAGAGGAAAAGTCGCTTGAGATAACATGGCACCAGGCGGACTTGGAGCAAATTGAACTCCCCACTGCCGCCTACGACCTGATTGTGAATTTCAACTATCTGCAGCGCTCATTGTTTCCTCAGATCCAAAGAGCGCTCAAGCCCCAGGGTCACGTCATTTTTGAAACCTACCTGATCGATCAACAGGCGATCGGCCATCCGAAAAATCCCGCCTACTTGTTGAATCACAACGAACTGTTGGATCACTTCCGTAGCTTCCGAGTTCTCTGCTATCGGGAAGGCAAGTACACCGACAGCGGAGGGGCGGCATTTCGCGCCGGTATTTTCACTCAGAAGATT
>JAJONK010000489.1 GCA_021323355.1 Deltaproteobacteria bacterium | reverse complement strand
ACGTAACCCGGGCCGCCAGACTCAATCAGGAGGACTTGAAAAAAGTTTTCTCGGCCAATTTTTTATCACTGTTGAAATGGGAGCAGAGAGTCTGATCGACGTCACGCGGTTGTGTTACATCGAACATGACCACATTTAAGAGCTTAAATAATGGGATCCTTTAGTCGGATTGTTTTAGTCTTACTTACTGCTCTAGCCGTTCTCTCAGGCCAAAGAGATCAGTCCCTCGCACAGGAAAGAATTCGGATCGCCTGGGCTGGAGTGAGTCCGGCAAATAGCCCGATTTGGGTGGTTCAAGAAAGAGGGTTGCTCAAGAAACACGGACTTAACGGCGAGGTCATCAGTGTTTCCGCAAGCCCGATTGCGCTACAGGCTTTGCTTGCGGGCGAAGTAGATGTGATCGTAACTTCCGTCACTACACTCGCCCTCTCTCGCCTGGCGGGTGCCGATATCGTGATGATCCTAGGAAATGGTACCCTTTCCTAGATCACATCATCTCCCATCCGAGCGTTACGGCTTTCGAGCAGATAAAGGGTAAGACGGGCGGGGTAAACCGCCTCGGCAGCACTTCGGATTTGGGGCTCCGGCTGGCGCTGCGCCGTAAGGGGATTGATCCGGAAAAAGACGTAAAGATTATTACCGCTGGAGACAATCCGGCGAGACTGGCGGCGATTTCTCGCGGGATCATTCAGTTCAGTATCATGCCGGAGCCTTTTGTCCGCGAAGCTGAGAAGTTAGGTTTCAAAGATCTGTTCGATATCCAGTCACTAAAAATACCGTTCTGGTGGAATGCTGTTCTCGCCAAAGAGTCGGCCGTGAAGTCAAATCGAGCGGTGTTGACGAAATTTTCCCGCGCAATGATGGAGCCATTCACTACATCAAAACCGACAAAGAAGGGACCAAGGTGATCTACAGCAAAAATCTCAAGCTCACCGATCCAGAAGGTCTCGAAAGAGCCCACCAAGCTTATGTCTCCGTTTTTCCGAAAAATTTGCTACCCACTGCGGATGGCGTCAAAACCATGCTGGACGACCTTGCGCTACGAAACCCGAAGGCGGCGACGGCCGATCCTAAGGCGTTCGTCGACATGAGTTTGGTGCAAGAAATCGAAGCCACCGGCTTTATCAAACAACTATATTGGCAATAATGCGGTTATGCGCGGGAGTCGCACCTTGGATTGCAGGTAGGAAAATCGCGACTAGACGTTTCATGGCAATACTGACGAGAAATCGATTTGTGATAGAGCTTAGATAAAATGATCGTTAGGAACGCGGAGGTCAAATGAGGGTAATTAAAATCTCGGTACGAGCCTGCGGATCGGCAGTTCTGCTGTCACTGTTCTACATTCTCACCGGTTCCATCGCAGCTCGTGCGGCTGAGATGCCCCTGGTACGAGCTAACTATGCGGCCATTAGCGGCGCCTTCGCGCCGTTGTGGATTGCAACGGAGAGAGGCTTATTCACAAAATACGGCTTGAATGTCGATCTACGATACATCGCGCCGGCCACGGCGACTCAGGCACTGCTGGCCAAGAACCTTGATATAATTAATCCGGGCGGTGAGATCGTCGAAGCAGGATTGAACGGCGAGCCGGTGGTATTTATCGCGGGAATTCTCAATCGAGCCGTCATGTCGATCTACGCAAAGCCGGAAATCAACTCGATGTCCGATCTAAAAGGCAAAGTCCTGGGCGTTACCGTGCCCGGCGCGACTACTGATTTCGCCGCCCGTGTGCTGCTCCAACAATCGGGTTTGGCGCCGGGAAAAGATGTCAAGCTTCTTTATCTCAGGGGAATGCCGGAAATTTTGGCGGGAATAAACCAGGGAAACGCCGTGGCGGGAATCTTTACAGCGCCAACAACTTTGAAAGCGCGCACCGCAGGACTGAAAGAATTGGTGAATGTGACGGAGAAGAATATTCCAATGATCCATGCGGCTCTAGCAACAACTAGAGATTATCTCAAGACACACCCTGATTTGACGCGGCGGTTTTTGCAGGCATATCTCGAGGGCATTAAAATCGCTCTCACTGACGCGGAATTCACCAAACAGATGATCGGCAAATATACCAAGACAACTGATGCGGCAGACTTGGAAAGTTCTTATCAAGCATTTGTACCCGCTTGGGAACGGCTTCCCATGGTCCCGGCTGCGGCCGTACAAACAATGCTTAACTTCGCGTCGCATCAGAGCGCCAAAGCGGCGAAGCCCGAAAGTCTCATCGACAACTCCATACTCATGGAACTCGGTAAGTCAGGATTCGTCGATAAGCTTTATAAATGATCTTTGTAAACCGATCATTTATATACTGCTATATACTGCAACACCGGACACCGCCGGCGGTTACCCGTTCGTTTAGCGAATAAGTTCCTCAACCTTTTTTTTTAGTTCCACGATGGTAAACGGCTTATTGATGTAGCCGTCGCAACCTTGTTCTATGCAGGTGTTGAGATCCGATTGGTGAAATAACGCCGTTGCTGCCAAAATCGGGATGTCCTTGGTTTCAGGATTTGCCCGCAGACTTCGGACGGCTTCCCAACCATCCATTATCGGCATGATCATATCGAGCAGTATCAACTGCGGTTTCTCCCGGATAGCTTTTTCTAAAACGTCCTTACCGTTTTCAGCCAGAATTGGAACGAAGCCCAGAGATTCTATCTGTCTGCCCAGCAATTCACGCATGTCTGGATAGTCATCGGCGATCAAAATCTTCTTCATTGGAGTTCCTTCATAGCTTCAGCCAAACGAGGTCGCCCCTCTGGCGCTTCGCAGAGACAGCGGATCCGGGGACAATTCCAAGTGAAGCCATTCGCATTGGCTTGTACGATGATGCTCGATACACCGAACGCAGAAGGTCACCGAATGGGAATCCGTATCGTCGCGTTCACCGTACCCAAACTGCGGCCAGTTCTCGCATTTCCTGCAGAAGTGCCATACATTCTCATGCGGCAGCTTTCGATAAAATGTTCTCAAATCGGCCATGCGAGCTCCCGATCAGCAGAGCTGATTACGAACCACAGGAGAATGGAGCGGCGATGCAATCAACGACTT
>JAJONK010000488.1 GCA_021323355.1 Deltaproteobacteria bacterium | reverse complement strand
TTTCGCATCCCGACTGAGTTTCCGGCAAATCTTGCCGTTATCGTCGAGGGTCTCAAATTGTTGCAAGCGCTTCATCGCCATCGCAATCGGGTGTCAGTGGCGACAACGATTGCCTCACTGCTCGAGGCCACGCGGGCGCACGTCGGCTTTGCGCTGGAGCACGGCGGTGAACAAGTGCTTGCGAATGTTGCGCACGTCATCGACTTAGCGCGCCGCTATGAGACCGAAGGGGGCATCTCATTTCGTGGCTTCATCGAGGCGCTACGCGAGCAGGCCGAAAGCGGCGAGGCCGGGGAAGCTCCGATCCTTGAGGAGGGCAGCGATGGGGTGCGGTTAATGACGGTGCATAAAGCCAAAGGGCTGGAATTCCCGGTGGTGATCCTCGCCGACATGACTGCGAAGCTGCACGCGTTCGCCGCGAGCCGGTATCTCGATTCCGAGCGCAACGTGTGCGCGATCCGACTCGGCGGGTGCGCGCCGGCCGATTTGCTCGATCACGAAGATGAAGAATTGCTGCGCGATGAAGCCGAGGGTATCCGCGTGGCATACGTAGCGGCAACTCGCGCGCGGGATCTTCTGGTGATTCCCGCCGTTGGCGATGAGGAGAGAGAAGGCTGGATCCGGCCGCTCAATACAGCGGTCTATCCTGTGAAGGAGGCGCGTCGTCAGCAGGTTCAAGCGCCCGGATGTGTGGAGTTCCAATCCAAAGATTCCGTATGGGTCCGGCCCAGCGGCAGCGCGGCTAGCGCGAGCACGGTGTGTCCTGGCCTGCACGTTTGTACGGGGAGAGGCCCTTCACAAATAAGCGAGTTTTCGGTGGTATGGTGGGATCCACGCACGCTGAAGCTTGGCGCTGAGGCGCCGCTCGGTCTTCGCCGGCCGGAGCTGATCGTAAGAGACGTCGCGCCGGCGATTGTCGACTCAGGTCTTGCCGCTTACAATTCTTGGCGCGAGCGGCACCAGCAAGCCATTGCCGCCGGCAGTCATACCTCGGTGGCACCCAGGACTGTCACCCAGGCGGCGAAGAGCGGCGATGAATCAGCGCCCGACTTGAAACTGCCGCACGTAGAAATTATCGAGTTGCCGCGCCCAGCCAACCGGCCGTCGGGACGACGTTTCGGCACCCTGGTACACGCCGTTCTTGCGAGCGTCCCGCTGGATGCTGATCTGAACATCATTCAACGTCTCGCAACCATTCACGGCCGCATCCTCGGCGCGCCACAGGACGAAGTCGATGCTGCCAGTGAGAGTGTGCGGGTTACGCTGGCGCATCGAGTCTTCGAGGATGCGCGCCAAGCTGCTCAACAAGGCCGTTGCCGTCGTGAAGTGCCGATCGCCTGGCGCGATCCTGACGGCTTGCTCATTGAAGGTGTAATCGATCTTGCCTTTGAGCATGCCGGCGGCTGGACAGTGATCGATTATAAGACTGACGAAGAGTTTCGTGGGGATGAACCCGCCTATCGGCGGCAAGCGGGGATGTACGCAGCCGCGGTGAACGCGGCCAATGGTGCGCCAGTTGCGGCGTTGCTAATGCGAGTGTAACAAATGCCAAACCAATGTAGTGCAGGCAAGATTCAAATCAACTGGCTGAAATGGCGGTAGGCTGCGAGATTGATGTAGATTTTTTTCCCACGTCGCCGCCTGATGTTCCCGAGTAGCAAGCTGACTACTAATGCGGTGACCGGGTCCAAGTTGTGCCATTCTGCCATTCGATCCGGTCGCGCTTGACATCGCCTCGCAATCCGCCTTCCCAATCGAGAGCGCGAATATCGCCATTACGAACTGTTTGTATTCGGCTCGTCTGACCGCGTTCGTTTCTCGCTTGAAGACCGTCCCGCGAAGACACAATTTCGACTCGTTTGTCATGAGCGCCATTTAAATACCAGGTTCCGGTCAAATTCCGTCGATGAGACGGATCGCGCGTCCACATTGACCCGTTCGCCCATTCGATGGTGTCCCGTCTGATATGCCCGCGTAGTCCACCTTCCCAGTCCAAAGCCCGGACATTGTTGCCGCGCGTTTCCAATCGACTGGTTGCGCCATGTTCATTTCTAGCTTGAAGGCCCCGGCGCGAGGTGCGGATCTCCACAGGCTTATCGCGCTCGCCGTTTGAGTACCATTTGCCGAGAAGGTTTGCCTCACGCCTGTCAGGTCCACCTTTTTCGTACGGCTGTGCAGAAACCAGAACGGGAGCGGCGAGAAGAGCTGTGAGCAGACCGGCATAGACTAATTTCAAGTGTCTCATCTAAACCTCCTTCAGAGATAAAGCCGCATGCTCTGACTATTCTCCAGAGAACATTCGGTCAGTTTGGTTCCGCACGGCGACGTCCGTCTACGGATAATCGCGGATTCGTTGGTGATCCGAACAATAGTTTTGGGGGTTGAAAGCGTGCTCATTTACGCTCCGCGCCGATTTGGCTTGGTAACTCCGATGAGCGGTGAGCCGGATGAATGACGGAGCGGTGGATTACGTGTGCCGTACCGAAGTCAACAGCAGTTCCACCCAGGATAGCGAATCTGATTGTGCCATGGATCGATTCCGAGCTGATTGCCCACCGTGACATCGGAGTTACCCCACAAGCTCTAAGCGCAAGGAAAATGCCACAGTAAAATCCGGTGTACTTTGGCGGTCGTTTGATGTTGAGGAAGCGCTGCGGCGTCTACTTTTGGGTTCCTCGGGCGACGAATCAGTACGACACCGGTAAAATCCCAACAAAATTGCCGGGCAAAGAACCCTGTAGACAACCGCTATCGAACAGCAGTAAAACTCAGAAAACTTGAGATCCGGCAACTTGGAGCCACAAGGAACAGGCTCGCCATCGCGCCGTCCCCGGCGGCCGGAGTGATTTAGTCCAAGAGGCTCCGGCGGAAGTCAAAAGTTGAAGGTGTTGATGAAATGCGCATCTTTATGTCAGAGCGAATTGTATTTTCAATGATCTCTAAGGGCAAGAATCCTATGCATGCGGAGAAGACGTATGGCGAAACTTACGTTTTTGCTCGGTTTGTGTGGGTCCGGTAAGACCTTTATTGCTGAACGGCTCGCTACACAGACA
>JAJONK010000487.1 GCA_021323355.1 Deltaproteobacteria bacterium | reverse complement strand
TACCTGCCACCGCCTACGAAACTGAGCATCCGGGTCACTGACATCGATCTCGCCGGCGACTTTGAATTATTTCGCGGTCCGCAAGCGGATCAAGTGCGCATTAACAAAGGCCTGTATCCGCCCCGCATCATGCTCGAGTTCGAAGTCATCGATGGCACCGCGGCAGTGGTGAGATCAGGCAAGCGCGACTTGACCGATATCAATTACCAAGTGCGCAACGTTTACCCGAGAGAAGACTACCTGCGGTATGAAAAGGACATCTTGCGCGACTGGCTGCGCGCCGAGCTTGGCGTTTTGAGCGCCGACAACAGTAAGTGACGCGCAAGGAGATTGTCCAGCATGAAGCTGCTGCACAAAATAATTTTTTGGTCTCATCTGATCGCCGGCATGGTTGCCGGAGCGGTGATTTTTCTCATGTCGGCCACCGGCGTCATCCTCATGTACGAGCATCAGCTTGTCGAGTACGCCGAGCGCGACGTGCGCGATGTCGTGCCGGCGGTCGGCGTTGCTCGGTTAAGCTTGGACGAGGTAGTCGCTAAAGCGCGCGCGCAAAATCCGGACGCTCGGCCGACAGGCCTAGTTCTGCGAAATCAACCCACCGCTTCGGTCGCGGTCGGATTCGGTCGCGAGGGCGCCGTTTACGTCAATCCTTATAACGGCGCGGTGCTGGGCAGGGGCTCGAAGCTCCACGACTGGTTTCACGACGTGATCGATTGGCACCGCTGGCTCGGGAGGGAAGGCGAGGGGCGAGCGACGGCGCGTGCGATCACCGGGGCCTGCAATCTTGCTTTCTTTTGGCTTGCCATTACCGGAGTTTATCTCTGGTGGCCGAGCAGTTGGCACTGGCGAGGATTGAAATCCAGCCTTCTTTTCAATCCTCGCCTGCGCGGCAAAGCGCGGGATTGGAACTGGCACAACGTCATCGGTTTCTGGTCTTCAGGCGTGCTCGTCGTGCTGACGCTCACCGCGGCAGTGATGTCGTATTCGTGGGCCAACGATCTGCTTTACACGCTGACCGGCAGCGAGCCGCCGCCCAGAGCGCAAGCGACTAGTCCTATAGCACAGGCGCCGCACCGGCGTAGTGAAGACGAACCGCGCGAGCGCAAACCGCCGGCAAGCTTCGATGCCTTTTTAGCCCGCGCCGAACAACAGGCTCCGGGCTGGATCATGATGATGATGCGTCTGCCGCCGCGCGACGATGGCCCGGTTACGTTCTTGATTCAGGAGCCGATCGCGCCGCATATCTTCGCGCGCTCGCAGCTTGTGCTCTCGCGTTCCAGTGCCGAAGTCGTGAAGTGGGAACCCTACGCTGGCGCCAGCCCGGGACGAAAACTCCGGATCTGGGTGCGCGGCCTCCATACCGGCGAAGCGCTCGGATTTGTCGGCCAGACCATCGCCGGTCTGGCGTCGCTTGGCGGCTGTTTCCTGGTTTGGACGGGGTTCGCCATGGCCTGGCAGCGCTTCCATTACAGAAACCGCCAAGCAAATCGCGAGCCCGCAGAATTCCTTACCGGGCAAGATGAAATCGATCCCGTTGTACAAACTAGAGGACAAATCACTCAATCATCAATGGAGGTAGCGAAGATCGCGATGGAACAAACGAACTCTAATGCAATCAACGGCCGGGCTCACAAGCACCCGCAAGACGCACTCCGTAATTGGAACGCAGAACTCTATCCCGAAGATTCGCTGCTTATGCTTTACGGCAGCGTCACCGGCACCGCCGAAATGTTGGCGCACAAACTGGCAGCGGCCCTGCGCCGCGCCGGACACGCCGTACGGGTGCGCGACATGGCGCACTGTGAACCTCACGTGCTGGCCCAGGCGAGCTACGTGCTTTTGGTAGTGAGCACGTACGGCGACGGTGAACCGCCGGATGATGCCGTGCCGTTCTGGCAATTTGTCGTGCACGGCAATGGATTAGATCTACGGGGCGTGAAATTTTCGGTCCTCGCATTGGGCAACACGACGTTCGACCACTTTTGCAGGTGTGGTCGAGAATTCGATGCGGCACTGGCACGCCACGGCGCAATTCGAATCTATCCGCGCGTCGATTGCGACGTCGATTACGAAGCGCCCGCCAAAAGATGGCTCGATGGCGTGTTAGCGTATCTCCAGAAGGACAAACCGTCTCTATCGATATAAACACCGAAGGATAAACTCACTTTCAAAGCTCATTTGTCATCACGATGATGCAAATGTGTCGTCAGCGCGGTTCTGCCCTAGGCGCAACTACTTATGGCTGTGAGCGTGAGGGCTGAAGGCGGCTGCCAGTCGGATGGTACGAGAACATTGGGAATCAGCGTCAAAAGCGGCGGCAACTTGTGCTGGAAAGAACAGCACGGCACGCGGCGGACAAAGAAAATAGGCGGGTCTAACCGACTATTTATTACACCAGAGCTGGAGGAACGGAACCACCGCAAAGCTCAGCTGTATCGATAAAGTCGTACGATAGCACATCTGTTGTTTTATTCGGCGGCTCGCCACTCCCGACAACCGAGGTCATTGTCGCAGTCCCCTAGATGGAAAAGCCTGCTACCGCCGAGGATCAAGGGGGATTCACTGCGCCCATGCCGTGGGCCCGACCGTATGTGTTGAAGTCGTCCCTCTGACGAAAAGCCGGACGACACGGCACGGGAATTAATCGCACGCCATATCTTGTCGCCATAATGCGTCCAGAAAGACGGCATAGGCGTGCATGACTCTGGCGTTTTAAGCGAGTGACAGCCGATTTCTCGGCGGTTCGAAGTAATGCACCTTAACTCTTTTTGAAAATCTGCTGCGCCAGGTAGTTCTCATAGCCGACTTCCTTGATCTGATGAAACTGCGTCTCGATCCAATCGATGTGGTGCTCTTCGTCAACGACTATATGTTCGAGCAACTCCCGGGTGGCGTCGTCGTGAGCATCGAGGCAGGTTTTTATTCCGGGCCTGAGAACCGTCAGCGCCGCCTGTTCCAACCCGAGATCGTTCTCTAATTGCTGCTTGACGTTCGATCCCACCTGGATCTTGTCGTAGGCTTGAACGTTCGGCGTGCCTTCGAGAAAAAGAATC
>JAJONK010000486.1 GCA_021323355.1 Deltaproteobacteria bacterium | reverse complement strand
CCAGCCGCGCTGCGGCGAGGTCTGGCCGCCTAGCATTGCGTCACCCAAAGCGGGCTCGAGCTGAGCCGTCGAATAAACCATGAGCGAGAGGTACCGGCCGCGCTCCGGCGCGCCGATCCTGGGAGCAAGGTTGGCTTCGGCAAACTTGTCGGCAAGATAAAGACAGATCGCCGCAGTCTCAAAGATCTTCGACTCACCATCGACTAGGGCCGGCAACTTCCCGGCCGGGTTGATCCTGAGAAATTCCGGTGTTTTGTGCTCGCCCTTTTCAAACTCGATGGGCACGATGTCATATTTTGCGGCGCACTCGTCGAGCATCCATTTCGCGATCACGGCGCGGCTCTTAGGATTGTAGTACAGTTTCATGATTGCACCTTTCTTATTTTTCTAGCTAGTGCTTTTGCGATCATTACACTTGGTCGTCGTTGCTAACAACAATGCTTTGAGCGTCAGCAACCAGCCCGCGAGAGTAAGAAGATGACGCGCGTGATTGAAAAAAGCCATTGCGATAATCTTGCAGCGATCTCTGCATGGGGCAAATCCGAAGCGGCGAGATTGAGCATGGCCGGTGTGAAATAGGAGAAAGTTGTAAGCCTCTCTATCAAGACAATGAATGCCGCGCTTAACCACCATTTGCGTCTTACGCTTTTGTCTAACCAAGCAGCGATGAGGTTTGCAAGCGCCAGAAGCGTAAAGCGGGGCAGTCGTCACGTAGGTCCAGAACAAGAGGCCGGTATTCGGCCAATCTTTAGGGGCAGGTTGGCCCACCGGGGAATAACGACTCGCGCCTCATAAAGCCGGGCGCGTACCGCGATGCCCAGGTTGATAACCAAGAGCCAAAGAAGGATTGATTTCAAAACTACACGCCCACGGAGCGCAAGATCGGAACTCTTCCAAGCGGTTTGTTACGCTTCATCACACGAACGATTCCTTCCCCGGTGGTATGCGCGCGATGCTCACGCCGGTTCGCTTAGGCGCAGGGCGCGACCGAGTTGCACCCCGATCAATTGAGACTTCGGATCCAAGGGGTGGGGAAAACCGCTGTTCGCATTCGGTGATTCAGAAGACGTCATTATGAATTCTTTTGCACGGCCATAATTTTGCCCGCCTTCACCTGCGTCGATCATGTGAAAGAACCGCAGCCTCTGAAGGGTGACAGCCGCATCATTTGGTCTTTCTTTCCTGTGGGTATGCCGGTAAGTGATCTAGTGTAATCCAGGAGATCCGGTTCTCCGTCCAGGTATGATCTTCCGGCGTTATTTTCTCCGGATCGTCCATACTTCCCAGAGTCACATCGATGGAAGCCGGTAGGTCGAGGCGCCGGTAACTTAGCGCAGTGCCGCAGCGGCCGCAGAACGTTCGCACGACGTTTGCCGAGGATCTATACGAGGCGGGTCGACCTTGCGTAAAGGTGAACTTATCGCTATCGAATCCGGCCCATGTCATGAACGGAGCGCCACTGGCGCGCCCCGAACCGCGCCACATAGGCAACCTCCTTCTATTGTGCTCACCGATTGCACGGCAATGCCCTCCAATAACGCACATCAGCTTCTAGAACTGGAGACAAAAGTTTCTGATTGGAAACTCAAATATGATCTTCCTCCGAATTCTCTCCTGCGATCTCACGCGGCGCGAGCAGCAACAATTAGGATCGGACTCCTGGGGCGAGCAACTGCGCCGCGGGATCGAGGCGGTGCACGCGGAGAGGCTCGGGCTTCGGCGAGAATATTTTTCTCGGCCGCATTCGGGTCAGCGCCGACAAGGATGCAAAATCGCTAATTCTTGACCCGATAGCCGCGCGTCTCGGCGTCGGAGATGCACTGTTTTTGCTGATTGCGAACCGAGATAGCGCCGAAGAATCCCGAACCGCTGGTTTCGCAGGTAAGCAGGTCGCCCTGACTGTTCACCAGAACAGTTCGCTCGGTTGCGCAACCGCCCAAGATCAAGGTGAGGGCAAGAAGAAGTATTGCTCGCATAAATTAGAACGAATATATCGGCTTCAGGCGTCGGTTAGCAACGGGTTGAGTTGTTCGAACCGAACCATTCGCCGATGCCGCCGTGATAAACGTAGTCGGCAATATTATCCAGTGGCGTCTCATCGCGGTTGACGATCGCCAGTAAGGCGCCGTTGCGTTTGGCGATAACAGGGAAAGAGGCGGCGGGTTGGACTTGGAGCGAGGAACCGACGACGATGAAAACATCCGCCGCCTCGGTCCAAATTTGCGCTCGGCGCATGGGTTCGGCGGGCATTTGTTGACCGAAGGAAATATTCGCTGATTTGAGAAAGCCACCGCAGGCGTCGCAGGTAGGCGCCGAGAACTCTTCTGCCAAACTTTCATAAACGTCAGCGGGAGCAAAGCGCTTGCCGCACTTGAGGCACGTGACCAGTCGATCGGTCCCATGGAGTTCAACGAGCTTTTCGTCGGTAACTCCGGCGAGCTTGTGCAAGCCGTCGATGTTTTGGGTGATCAGGCCGAGTAGCTGCCCGCGATGTTCGAAGTCGCGGATCGCATGGTGGCCAATGTTTGGCTTGACGGTCTTGAAGAGCTCGTAAGTCGCTTTCTTTAACCGCCAATGCTGAATGCGCGCGGCTTCGCTGGCCAGGAAATCCTGAAAATAAACCGGTTGGTATTTGGTCCAAACACCCCCCGGGCTGCGAAAATCTGGGACGCCGGACTCGGTGCTGATGCCCGCGCCAGTGAAAAATACAATATTGCGGTGGCTTCGTATTTGCGCGGAGAATTGTTCCAGCTGCATCTCGCTACCTCAATCAAATTGTCCGTCTGGGCGCACGCGACAAGCATATAAGTTGAAGTGATCGAACTCAATGTTTCGGGTTCAGTTCAGCATCAGCACCGAAGGCTCGACGGCTAGATCATAAGCTGCGACCGCAACGTAAAATGCTCTTGCTCATTGAATCACGCGCACGCGACCAAATCGCGCGATCGAGGGCATCCTACGAGCGGTTTCCAGTAGCGGACATTTTCAACTTTTGATTCCATGGGACCATTCATCAGACGACACTATCGAGCTTGACCGCGTTTCCCGTAACCAGTAACTTCGTCCAGCAAATCCACTCGATAAAGGCGGCCATTCTATGAATTTATCCTCTCTCCATCATGATCTCGCGCCGACAGGGAAGCTGCGCGTCGGCATAAACTATGGAAATCCGGTGCTGGCGACGAGAGATCGGACCAGCGGGCAGCTGGGTGGCGTAGCTGTCGATCTGGCGCGCGAACTTGGCAGACGGAATAATCTGCCGGTCGAGCTGGTTGGCTTTGAATCGGCCGGAAAAATGGTTGAAGGATTACAAGCCGCTGCTTGGGATGTCGCGTTCCTGGCGGTCGACCCAGGACGTGAACAGGAAATCAATTTCACTGCCCCGTACATAGAGATCGAAGGTACCTACCTTCTGCCGCCGGGCTCGGCGCTTGTCGCCATCGCAGATGTTGACCGTGAGGATGTTCGGGTTGGTGTCTCAAGTAAGAGCGCCTACGACTTGTTTTTGAGCCGGAATCTAAAACACGCTCAACTGGTGCGAGCATCCAGCCCTGAGGCGGCGTTTGATTTAATCCTCGCAGACAAGGTTGACGCGCTTGGCGGCGTGAGACAACACCTGGTGGCGAACGCGGCGAGGCTGCCCGGATCCCGTGTGCTCGACGGCCGCTTCATGGCGATCCAGCAGGCGCTCGGCATTCCGAAAGGGCGTGAGGCCGGCATAAGCTACCTTCGTGAATTCATCGAGGATGTAAAGGCTTCCGGGCTGGTTGCCCGAGCGCTCGAGAAAGCCGGTGTTCAGGGCGTCTCGATTGCGCCGAGGGTCACCGGCAAGTAAGCAAGTCGGGGTTCGATGAGCTACGCGCAATCAACAATGGAATTCATCGGCAGCATCGAGAACCAATGCGCTATCCTCAGATTGCCGCGGGTTGATCGAGCTCGAAGCCGAGATCTTCGATCATGCGATGCGCATCGGACGCTTCTTGACCCGGAGTCGTTAGATAACCATTGACGAAGATCGAATTTGCTGGGTAGAGACTCAGCGGCTGAAGCGAGCGTAGATTAACCTCTCTTCCGCCGGCTACACGAATTTCTTTGCTTGGATTTACGAACCGGAACAGGCAAAGCGTCTTCAAACACTTTTGCGGAGTCAGCTGTCTCTTGGCTTCAAAAGGAGTTTTGGGAATGGAATGCAAAAAGTTTACCGGGATTGACTCGATATCCATGGCGCGGAGAGTAATCGCAAGATTGATGATGTCGTCGTCGCTTTCACCCATGCCGATGATACCGCCGGAGCACGTGCCGACACCTGCGGACTTGACGTTTTCAACAGTCGCAACCCGGTCATCGTAGGTGTGGGTTGTCACAATTTCGGGATGGTGTTCGCGGCTGGTATTGAGGTTGTGATTGATCCGGCCGACGCCGGCCTCTTTAAGGCTGCGAATCTTATCCTCGCTCATCAAACCCAATGAGCAGCAGATGTTGATGCCGACTTTTGCGCGAATTTCTTTAACTGCTTCGGCGATCTGTTCGATCTCTTTATGGGTTGGACCCCGGCCGCTGTTAACAATACAGTAGCGCACTGCGCCTGCTTCTTTGGCCCGCTTGGCGCTTTCCACCAGCTGTTCTTTGGAAAGGAACGGATAGCGCTCAATGGGAGCCTCGGAAACCGATGATTGAGAGCAGTAGTGGCAGTCCTCCGGGCATAAACCGCTTTTGGCGTTTTGCAGCATGTGGATCTGCACCCGCTTCCCGAAGTAGTGATGACGCACTCTAAAAGCTGCGCTGACCAGCTCCGGAATCTGTTCATCGGATGCATTGAGCACAGCTTTCATCTCATCCCGTTCCAAGAGCTCTCCTTGAAGCGACTTATCAGCGAATTTCCCAAAATCCATTAATGCCTCCGGTGTGGCAATTTCTAGCACGCGTTTGAAACCCTTGCAAATCTTGGGTTTTTATCCGGGAGGAAAATTAAACTCCCAGATCTTGGGATCTAATTGTGTGCCTGGCTGTGATCGATGATCACTGGCAGGCAGGAGGGCTTTACTCGGCTTTCTCAGCTTGTTGCTGAGCTAGAAATTTGATTTGTTTCA
>JAJONK010000485.1 GCA_021323355.1 Deltaproteobacteria bacterium | reverse complement strand
CATAACGTAACAACCCAGCTTTCACTTACCGGCACAATGATCGTTGCCCGGGATATCGCTCACGCCAAAATCAAAGAACGGTTGGATCGGGGCGAGGGACTGCCGCAATATCTCAAGGATCACCCGGTTTATTACGCGGGACCGGCCAAGACACCTGAAGGAATGCCGTCGGGTTCTTTCGGTCCGACGACAGCGGGCCGCATGGATTCCTATGTCGACCTATTTCAGTCGCACGGCGGATCGATGATCATGCTCGCCAAGGGCAACCGCAGCCAGCAGGTTACCGATGCCTGCAAAAAGTATCAGGTAACCGACGCCTGCAAAAAGTATGGCGGCTTTTATCTCGGCTCCATCGGCGGGCCGGCGGCGATTCTCGCTAAGGAAAACATCAAGAAAGTCGAGGTGCTCGAATATCCGGAGCTGGGGATGGAAGCGGTTTGGAAGATCGAAGTCGAAGACTTCCCGGCTTTCATCCTAGTCGACGACAAAGGCAACGATTTCTTCAAACAGATTCTTCATTGAGAAAGTTGGAGTCTTAGACGGCTTACAAGTTGTAGAGTTTGGCGGCGTTTTCACCCATGATTTTTGCCTTTAAGCTTTCCGATATATCCGTGCGCTCCATGACTTCTTCCACAGTATGCGGAAACTTGGAATCGCTATGATTATAGTCGGTGGCAAACACTAGTCGATCGGCGCCGACGAATTCCGCGACATAGGGCAGCATCTTCTCGTCCATCTCGAAGGCATAGAACATCTGGCCGCTGCGCATGTATTCGCTAGGCGGTTTAGTGAGCCAAGGCACGGTCGGCTGCAAGATCTCGTAGTGCTCATCGAGGCGCTCCATCCAATACGGCACCCAACCGCAACCCGCTTCCATAAAGGCAAACTTCAGTCTCGGAAATTTTTCCAGCAACCCGCCGGCGACGACGCAGAGCGCGGCAATCATCTGTTCGAACGGGTGCGCCAAAGCATGAGTGTACAGCGGATGATCAAATCGTTCGGTGCCGGCGGGCACGCCGTCTCCAGCGCCGACATGAATACAGACCGGCACTTCGAGCCGCTGCGCTTCGGCAAAGAAAGGATACAGATCAGGATGGTCCAAATTTTTTCCCGACGCCGAGATCGGCGGTGTCGCCACAGCTACGAATTTCAGTTCCTCCACGGCGCGCCGTAATTCTTTTACGGCTTCGACCGGATCTTGGATTGCCGTTAGAGCGACCCCCTTCAGGCGCCGCGGATCGGCCCTGCAGTAATTTGCCAGCCAGTTGTTGTAAACCCGCGCCACGGCGCAAGCCAGATCCTTGTCCTCGACGAAAGGAAGGCTCAAAAAAGGAGAAGTGCCAAACAGCACGGCCGTATCGATGCCTTCCAGATCCATATCTGCAAGGCGCTGTTTGGGATCGACCATCCCGGTTGTAGGCTGTGGATGATGACTGCGCGGCGCGCCGACAAAACTGCAGGCTTTGCCCACGGGTTTGGGAGTGAGCTTGCCGTCTATCATGACGAAGTTGAAACCACGATTGTCTTTGACCGCCCTCGGCGCGCGGGAGCGATACGGCTCTTCGAGCAAATCCGCCCACGGAATATCTCGCTCAAGCACGTGCCCGTCCGCATCGATGATGCGCATCTCGTTAGGGCCTCCTAAGCATTGTTTGCCTTCCAGCAATATCAGAATAATTCGGTTTCGCTCAAGAGACGATCCTTGATCATGGGTTTAAAAAGGGTTCGACGCTTTCGGGAACCGGACGCGGCGATCGCCGCGCCTTTAGAACGGAATTCCGTCGGGATTAGCTTTCCTGCTCGCGCCCCGACTTCAACTGTTGGACTCCGGCTGAGATTATAAAGACGAATGACTTGAGTTCCTCGACTCTGGAGCTTTCGCCCGGACGACTTTGACCTTCATGTTTTTGCCCACCATGAATAACTGTTTTTGACTGTTGATTCTAATAGGTCTTGACCTTTGTTGCCGGAGCGAACGAAACTCCTTTTGTCCAGAGCTCCGCTTCGGTATAGAGACAGTTTTCAACCGGACTTCTGCTACTCTTTACATATTTAGCCGAACCTCGGCTTGGCAAATTTTCTTCGGGATAACTTTTTTGGTAGGGTGCTGAATGTCAAAGCTCGGTTATACGAAGACCACTTTTTCGCATGGTGTCGGCATCCTCATCAATGTAGGCCGCAATTACGAGGGTTTCTTCGGCAAAATCCACGCCCATTTCTAATAGTTTTTTTATGATAGCCGGTCTATCCGGCAGCGTACTGGCTTCGAAAAACTCGGTTTGAGTGAAGTTTGTGTGTTCGCTAGCCGCATCAATTTTTGATTGGTATGTGACCTGGGCAATCATACTACCTCCTGACGGGATTAGGGCAGCTTAGCGCACAATAGCCTGCCCATTCCGTGTTTTCCATATTGCCTCTCCTTCCTTAGAAGCAATTAGCTCCATGTGTTCATGAAATTTTTTCGATGTTCCTGCGGCCGCACACGCCTCTTCCGGGCAAGCTTTGACAGTGTCTTCGGATAGTTCTTTTATTGACAACGTGAGTGTTATTACAAAATATGCGTGGCCAGCCATTTGGATCATAATGGAGAGCGCCCCTTTTCCCATTACGTCGTAGAATGTGGCCGCAGTTCAACCGATAACGTCGCCACCCGGAGTTCGGCTTGCCTCAACTCTGCCAATGTTGACGCCGTTAGATCGATGCAAATGTATGAGGTTCGCGATGACGACTTTCCGCCAACCGAAGAAGACATTCAACCGAGAAAATAGGCGGATGCGCGTGTCACACAACCTCCTTTGTGCGATCTAAGTTTGAAGAAAGCTCGGGGGCAGATTTTCTCATCAGGCTCGGCGATCCTGTTGGCAAAGCCGAGCAACTTTTCTACGTCTATTTTTACGTCTAATCGATCGTTGAAAACGTCCAATACTAGACAGCAATCCATCTTTGGTTGTATGAAAGTAGCGTGAAAGAAGAAGCCGACGGAGCACCAATATAAGTCTCACAAAATTCTAATCACCACCTGGGGTCGCCTTGACGGCTTCACACCGGAGCTTCGGATCAATAAACAAGTAGCTCCGATCGTCTCGCAGAGCTTGAAAATTAGCCAGCCGTTTCCTACCAAAGCAGAAGCTGAAAGCTTCGCCTTCCAAGTGGCTAAAAAAGGATTGACGAGGCAAACCTGACGTCAGCTCACAGGCATAGATCAGAAGTGACCTCGGCGTTTGCATGCGACGGTGCACAAGCTGAAGTATGCGATTGTTTTACTTGTAATCATCTTGTAATCATCTAGAGTCAATTTTGGTGTAAACTCTTTTAGCCTTTTGATTGTATTCTAACCAACTTGGGCGGCCGCGGCCGGGACACGAAAGAGTGTACTCCCATGACCTACGATTGTTACCGAGATCATACCATTGGTCCGCCGTTTACATTAATCTGACCGGAACCTTTGTTCCTAGAAGTTTAAAGCTCGAGTATGTGTCGTTGAGCCATTGGTTCTTGGGCAGAACTAAAGCCACACCATCGTACCCATCGCTTAAGCGACAATCTGTTCAAGCAATCCAGGCGTCGTCTATTTCTCTTTGTTTGATGAACCGGGTCTCGCAATAGGCATTCACAACGCGTGCAGATCAAATTTCAGCCCTGAACGCTGAAAGATTTGATGGCCGGCTCGCTTGAACTGTGAAATGGCATGACTACGAAATGAAAGCGATCAACCACTGATTTGGCAGATAAGTGTAATCAGATGGTGCGGTCAAAAACGTTATGTCCAGTTAAAAACGGTTTACTTCACTTCGCCGGGAAATAATTTTGAAGCGTAGTCGCGGTTGACTTCGCGGATCAGAGAATTGTCCAAGAACCGGTTTGGGTCGAGCTCGGCGACTTTCGGCAGGGTCGATTGTTCGAGCACGAGCTTGATCGCATGTGGATCGACGGTCATGTCTTTGTTCCACACTTGACGCCTTCCTTATAGCTATCCTCGAGAAGTTTGGGATCGGTGATTTTGCTGGTTTGGCTGAGAATTTTCTGCGCGTAGGCCGGATCGTCGAGGCTTCGCTTCAAGCCGTCCAGATATCCCATCAGAAATATTTTT
>JAJONK010000484.1 GCA_021323355.1 Deltaproteobacteria bacterium | reverse complement strand
ACATCTTAACTGGGTGCCGCGCTTTTGCTAGCGCGAGGATGGAAAGAAAGGCTTGGTAATCTTGAGCTTTATGAAAGATAGTTGCGCGACCGTTCCCTCGGTTGATCACATGATAAACAAAACCAGCCTGTTGCGCGCGCGGGATTCTCGGCATGGCAGGGCTTTATCATATAGGCGAACGTGATCACAAACGATGAAAGTAGCCTGTCCCCTTTAATCCCAGTGGAAGTGATGGAACCGGGCGCGCGGCTTTGTTTTCCTTCAAACGGGCCATCGTGCATCTTAACGGGCTTATTCCCGTTTCTCCCACCGTGCGATCAAGCCCAGCAAATCGCAGACGCGATTGGAGTATCCCCATTCATTGTCGTACCAACTGAGACACTTTAGATATCTACCGCCCGTAACGCTGGTAAATGCCGGGTCGAAAATAGAGGAGTGCGAATTCCCTATGACGTCGGATGATACGACGGGTGTTTCCATGAGTTGCAAAATGCCTTTCATCCGTTTCGACTCCGCCGCGGATTTTATCGCGCCATGAACGTCCTCGGCACTAACGCGTTTCTGGAGCTCGACGAACAAGTCGACCACGGAGCCATCGGGCACCGGTACCCGCGCGGCGATTCCGTCCAGCCGTCCTTTCAATTCAGGCAAGACCTCGCCCACCGCCTTGGCCGCTCCGGTGGATGTCGGTATAATATTTTCCGCCGCGGCGCGGCTCCGCCGCCAATCCGAGTGCGGCACGTCGGCGAGGCGCTGATCGTTGGTGTAGGCGTGCACGGTATTGATGATTCCTTCCACGATACCGAAAGAATCGTGGAGCACCTTGGCCAGCGGCGCAAGACAATTGGTGGTGCAGCTCGCGTTAGAAATCATCCTGTGCTCGGGCTTGAGCCCGTCATCGTTGACGCCGATTACGACGGTATAATCGATCTCGTCCTTCGCCGGAACAGTCAGCACCACTCGCTTGGCTCCCGCATCCAGATGCTTGGCAAGTTGTTCCCTGCTAGTGAATATTCCCGTCGATTCGATGACGACGTCGATGTCGATCTCGCGCCAGGGCAGTTTGAGCGGCTCCTTTTCACGAAGCATGCGCGTCCGACCGTGCGATGTCACCAGTTCATTGCCTTCGAGCCGCAGGGCGCCCTCAAAACGACCCATCACGGTGTCATAGTTGAGCAAGTATCGCAGCGCGTCGTGGTCGAAAAGGTCGTTGATCGCAACCAGTTCGGCGTCCGCCCGCTTATCGAGAATACGGAACACAGAACGGCCGATTCGACCGAATCCATTAATGGCAACTCTCATCGCCCACCTCCGATGGCATCGAGCCTGCCATAGTGCCGGACCACTTCGAGCACGCGGCACGCATGCCCCAGGCTCTCATACCAGGCCAGCACTTTGATTATTCTTTTTCCTGCTTTAATGGTGGCGAGCGAATCGAAGAGCAAGGATTGCCGGCAACCGATGACATCCGAAGAAACAATCGGATCATCGGTCACGCCGATCAACGTCGGATGATCGGCAGCGGCGGCGCGCATAGCTCCGTTCACTTGCTCGGCCGTGACGGTGCCAGCCTGCATGACGCAGTTAACATCGAGCAATGATCCGCGTTGGACCGGCACGTTAAGGGCGTAACCGCTCAACTTTCCCTCAAACTTGGGCAGAACAAGCTCCACCCATCGCGCGGACTCATTGTTGTTGGGGATGATATTCTCCGCCGCGGACCGGCTGCGCCGGAAATCTTTGTGTGCATAATTCTGCAGCGACTGATCGCTACTATAGGCGTGGACCGTCGTCATCGATGCGCAGTCGACTCCTAAGGCCTGATCCAGAGATTGCAATAAAAGCGCAAATGCATTGGTCGTCGCGGAACCGGCCGAAATCATTTTGTCCGCGGCGGCGGCGCTCCCTTCATTGATTCCCGGTACTACGATACGGTCGATTGATTCCGCCGGCAGCGACGCCAGAATGACCCGCGGGGCACCGGCGCGCAGATGGGCCTCCATGTCCCGACGACTCCGATATCTGCCCGTGGCATCAACGACACAGTGGACGTTCAGAACATCCCATGGAACCTCGTCCGGCCGGGCAAGCTGGAGCATTCTTGTGCGGAACTTCTCGTTGATCAGGTAATTGTCCTGGAGCTCGCAGGGCGCCTCGTCCACGCCGTCGCTATTGAGCAGGTACTGAATGATTTCCGGTTTGCCGATATCGGCCACCGCGACGATTTCGATATCATCTATTTCCCGCGCAAGGTGATACAGGTGCCGCCCAATTTGGCCCAATCCCATAATGCCGATTCGGATTTTACCATTACGCATTTGGCCGCCTCCGTTTCCGCAAAATTAAGCGCTCGAAGTTGGCGTTATCCATAGCCGAGAACTCTAACAACCGATCAACCAAAAGAAAATGCTTTTCTGAGGAAATCGTCAAACTGGAGGTGTAAAGGGGGCAGGTTACTTTTTTATCTACGTCCTCATTTCGCTTAGAGCGGGTCGGCCCCGTGGACGCATCGTACTCTCAAGTCCAAATAGACCTGCAATCGTCGTCTGCCAGTCTGGTTCTCCAAAAGGTCTTTGACGATTCACTGACTGACGAATTGAAGCCAATTGGCGCCCTGATAACGGTTCGTCCACATGCGCCAGCCAGTCTTTCTCGACTTCCACAGGACAGGGATCGGCCAGCTCGTTCCGACAGCAACTTGACCAAGGCCAATCATCTAGCGACGCTGCCAAGCCTGATCCGACTGGCTTTGCAACACGTAGCGCAGGACCATTAGCAAATGTTCGTCGCGCTGCACTGGAAAACTTTTAAACCGGCCCTGCCAAACATGCCCGCTGCTGCCGTAATGCTTGTGATAACGCCGTACGTGACTGGTCAAGAGCCATTGCATGAATCGGCTCAGAGACTGGTGATGCGAAGCTTCAATCAGAAAGTGAAAGTGATTCGGCATCAGAGAGAAAGCAAACATCTTAACTGGGTGCCGCGCTTTTGCTAGCGCGAGGATGGAAAGAAAGGCTTGGTAATCTTGAGCTTTATGAAAGATAGTTGCGCGACCGTTCCCTC
>JAJONK010000483.1 GCA_021323355.1 Deltaproteobacteria bacterium | reverse complement strand
AATAACATGCGCTGACCCCGCTATCTCCAAATCCAGTAAGATTACTTCGATGCTTACAGTTTCATCGATGCGCTCTATTGCTTCGGCGGCATCAGCAGCTTGGATCACGCGATGACCACGATCGCTAAGAAGCTCGGATAGACTGGCTCGCGCGCATTGGTGCTGTTCAACGACCATAATCATGACTGTCCGGAGGAGCAATCCTGATGCCGAGCAATTTATGCGCGTTTCCATCATCTTAGACGCGAGTTTTTTCTCGCCGTTGACGAATCGATCTCCTGCAAGTTGGCGTGCTTGGGAATTATTAGAGCCGCAGATTGGTCTTGTCCTGGATGCAAATGCTTTGTTGCATGAAGGCGGAATATCCAAAAACTTCTTCCAATGTCCCAACGGCTCTTCTGTTGGTCTCCGATTAAGGACGAAAAGTGAAAAAAGAGGGGATGCTCCGCTGTCCACACAGGATAGATCATCGTTTATGGGCTTATATGAATGAGATTCTGAGAGCGAAAGAAACAAGTATCTTCAGATTTGAGCCCGGTTCTAGTTTCGTCGCAGACGTGAGACAGGTCGATGAATGGCACAAAGTCCGGCACAGGATTCAATCTTGAAAATTTATTCCAACGCCTGGTGGAGCGTATCAACCGCTCCAGTGGAAATTAAAACCATCTCCCGTGAAACATATAGATCCAGTCATGCGTAAGCATGAACACCAAAAACCAACGGAACAGGATTCCATAGTTAATCAACCAAACTACAACATCACATTACGCACTACTGCAGTAGTCATATTGATTCCGCAATCAGCCGGCCCGACCTATTTTGACGCTGCTTGAGCCAGATCTCCAGCCGGTTTCGCGACATCGTATTGATCACGTGGCGCTTTTCCAGCCAGCCTCGGCGCGCCTGATCGATACCGTAATTCATAAAGCGCAATTGCTCGCTGCTGTGCGCGTCGGTGTTGATCGCGATCTTCACGCCGATTTCTCTGGCTCGAAGCAGATGCACATCGTTTAAGTCGAGGCGGTCGGGTTGGGCGTTCAGCTCGACGGCGACATCGTGTTCTTTTGCCGCGTGAAAGACTTGCTCCAGATCGATTGCAAATGGCTCGCGCTCGTTGATCAGCCGCCCGGTTGGATGAGCCAGAAGAGTTAGCGCCGGATTCGCCAAAGCTTTAAGCACGCGGTTGGTCATATCGCTGTGGTTCATGTCCAGTTTTGAGTGAACGGCGGCGACGACCAGATCGAGCTCGTCGAGGAGATCGTCGGGCAAATCGAGCGAGCCATCTGGCAGGATGTCTACCTCACAGCCGGTAAAAACTCTGATGTCGCCGACTTTCGCCCGAGCCTGCTCGATCTCTTCGCGTTGATTTTTAAAATCCTCCACCGTAAGCCCGCCGGCTACCCGAACTGCTTTGCTGTGATCTGTGATCGCGCAGTACTGATAGCCGCGCTCTTTGCAGGCGCGCACCATTTCGAGAATCGTGCTCTTACCGTCGGTCCACTTGCTGTGCAGGTGGAGATCTCCTCGGATATCGTCAGGTCCTATCAGCTCGGGCAGCTTATGCTTTTGTGCGGCTTGAATCTCGCCGCAATTCTCGCGCAATTCGGGCGGCACCCAATCCATGCTGACCGCGCGAAATACGTCTTCCTCGCGCGCGCCGCCGATTCTCTCACCATGTTCGACCCCTATCTCCTCTGCTTTTTTCCCTCTCGGTACGCGGAATACGCCGTATTCGCTGATGCGCAGGCCGTGCTCAACGCCGAGCTTGCGAACCGCAATGTTGTGAGCCTTGGACCCGGTGAAATAATGGAGCGCCGAGCCATAGCAACGCCGGGGCAAAATGCGCAAATCAACCTGAATGCCCGACCCGAGAACCACAGTCCCACGCGTGCTGCCGGCGGCCATCACGCGTTGGACTTCCGCATAATTTTGAAAGCGCTGCATGACAGGTTCCGGTCGCTCGCAGGTGGCTAAAATGTCCAAGTCGCCCACCGTCTCCATGCGCCGGCGATAGCTTCCCGCGACTTCAAGCTGCTCAATGCCGCCGCCTTTGCGGAGATACTCGATGAGCGGGCGCACGAGCTGGTCGGCGTCCAATAATTTAAAGCGCTTAGGGCGTTCTGCCAGATTGTGAATCGCCCGGCGCATTGTTTCGATACTCTTTTGGCCGAAACCTCGCAGGGATTTTAGCTTGCCCGAGTCGAGCGCTTGTTCGAGTTGTTTAATGGAGCCGATCCCCAGCTTCTCGTAGAGTTGCTTGGTTCGTTTGGGCCCGAGTCCTTCGATGGCGAGAAGCTCGTCGAGCTTGGCGGGAAGTTTTTTTCGGATCTGCGTCAATGCTTTCAGCGTACCGGTCTTGAATATCTCTTCGATGTGCTCGGCCATGCTTTTACCGATGCCCGGCAGTTTCAGTTTCTTAAGGTCTTTGCCTTCCGCCAACAGTTGAGCCACCGGTTGGGAAAGGCTTTCGATGGTGCGCGCGGCATTTCGATAAGCGAGCACGCGGAATAGATCCTCGCCTTCGATCTCGAGCAGGTCGGCGTACTTGCTAAGTACGTGGGCGATCTCTACGTTTTCCATGGTCAACTCATAAACGCGAGGGCTGCTGAAAGTCACCACGAGCGAAATGCGCCCACCTCTTTGCCCCTAATAACGCGGCGGAGGACGAAGGAGAGGGGGCTACCCCCTCGCCGCATCTTGCACGAGCCGGAATTCTCGGCCCGATTTCGGTCCTATACGTTGCGTCAGAATCGGCGGGTGATGAGGTCCGGAATCGTTCCTCGAGAGTTTGAGAACACCGCCAGTCATAAAAGCCTCGTCCGACATTTCCCGCCTGTTCACGCAATAGAGAAAATCTTCATGGGTAGCTTGCCGACTGGAAATCGCCGCGGCCCAAGTTCCATATTCCTTACCCGCTCCCAAGGGCCAGAACGTCCAAAGCAGCTAGCCCGATGCCACGGCGGCTCGCGGCGCCGTCTGGACAGCTTCGATTTCCAGGATCTTGACCGTTGTCTTGAGAACCGCGTCCGGATTGAGCGAGATACTGTCGATGCCTAACTCAACGAGAAA
>JAJONK010000482.1 GCA_021323355.1 Deltaproteobacteria bacterium | reverse complement strand
CCCCGCTGCTTCAGCTGCGGCGGCGTGCCGCGCATGATCCACGATTTAATCAAGGAAGAAAAAGCCGCCGCCAAGCATTAGCCACGCGAGCGGCTCCGTCGGTTAAGAACATTTCACCCTTCCGCGCTTAAGCCGCTCATCGTATCCAAATGCACTAAAAAAAGGGCGGGTGATTACCCGCCCCTTTTGCGATTTGGTGGAGCCGATGGGGGTCGAACCCACGACCTCTAGAGTGCGATTCTAGCGCTCTCCCAACTGAGCTACGGCCCCAGATTAGTCTTTTAATGATTTCAGATACTCGATTAATTTATCCCTTAGGTCTTTTCGTTTCAATGCATAGGCCACAGTCGCTCGAACAAAGCCGAACTTGTCGCCGATATCGTATCGATCTCCAGTAAACTCACAACCAAAGATTTTTCGCTCCTGAACCAGTCGGGCTAATCCGTCGGTAAGCTGAATTTCGCCGCCTCTTCCCGGTGGAAGAGTTTGCCTTTGATGACGCCGTATTGATGAACTTCCTCGCGCGGAACTTTCATCAGGGCAACAACCGACTCCTCGGTTTCGGTGAAAATCTCGACCAGCTGCCGGATGCCGGGGATCTCGGCATCGATAAGATCATCGGCTAGCATGACCGCGAAAGGCTCGTCTCCGACCAGGTCGCGAGCGCAAAGAACCGCGTGACCCAAGCCCAGTGGTTTCTTTTGCCGAACTGAAACGACCTCGGTCATCTCAGCGATTCGTCGAAGCATATCCACGGTTGCCGACTGGCCACGGTCCGCGAGGATTTGCTCCAACTCCGGCGCCTCGTCAAAATGATCCTCGATGCCGTCCTTGCCACGGCCGGTTACAAAGATGATTTCTTGAATGCCGGCATCAACTGCTTCCTGAACCACGTACTGGATCGAAGGAATGTCTATGATCGGCAAAAGTTCCTTAGGCACGGTTTTCGTCGCCGGTAGAAAGCGCGTGCCCAAGCCGGCTACGGGGATAACTGCTTTTCTAATTTTCATAGTTTAGCAAATCAATGCTTAAATTCGTTTGGCTTTTCTCTCGGCAATTTCTTGGCTGGCCTTGCAATCGATACAGAGAGTCGTCACCGGGCGCGCCTTGAGGCGTTCAATGCCGATCTTTTCGCCGCACTCTTCACAGATACCGAATTCGCCGGCTTCCAGTCGTTGCAAAGCCTCTTGGATCTTGAAAATTAGCTTTCGCTCGCGATCGCGTATTCTTAGGATCGAATTTCGATTGGATTCCATGGAAGCGCGATCGCTTGGATCGGGAAAGTTTTCGTCCTCATCCATATCGTCAACCGTCTTGCCGGCTTCCGACCTAAGTTCCTGCATCCTCTGGTTCAGCAAGTCGCGGAAAAATTCAACTTCTTTTTTGTTCAATGGACTTCAGCCTCGCAAATCACGCATGAGTATAGGTAACCGCCCTGCAAACAGCAAACGGCCGGAAAAGTCTCGGAAAAATGCTTCTTCCATGCGCTATTACTCACCTAGCGACACCGCGCGCGGGTGCGCCAGGACGAATACTTCGGTGGATTTGGGGAGCATCGCTCGGCTCAAGATCAATTGCGACTCGGAGAATGTTTTCACCGGGTAATGCTCTTTGGCAAAACCGGCAAATAGCTCTCCCTGCCTGACAACATCGAAATGCATCGGAATCACGATCGGCGGCTTCACCTGCTCGATTACCTTTAGAATGTCGTCAAATCCCAAGTTGGTCATCGCATCGATAGGCACCATCATGACATCGACCCGCTGCAGCACCTTTTCCTGCTCAGCAGTGAGAAGATGACCAATGTTGCCTAAATGAGCCAGGCACAGACTTCCCATCTCATAGATAAAAATCGAGTTTGCCGCGCCTCCCCAACTCTGCCCTCGCTGGCTTGGAATATTGATGATGCTGATGTCTTTGACGCTGGTGCGAATCGGGTTCCAGGTCTGCCGAAACGTAATGCCGCGCAGTATCACCGGATCACCGGTGACAGCACCGGTGTTGTTATGGGTGAAGTGGTCGTTACTGACGGTCACGGCATCCGCTTGGATCCCTGGAGTCACGTTGAAGTTTGGATCCGCGACAACCTTGGTTTGGCTGCCGGAATGAATCAAAAAGCTTGAATGGCCGTACCACTGAATAAAGTAGTGACCCAGCTGAGGGCTCTTACCGGGACGGACCTGAACCAGGTTACGCCCTTGTTTCTGCAGGCGTACCAGTGCTGGGTTACAAAGTGCCAGCGCGAGACTGCGAAACGGATCGAAAATCAACCCGATGAGTAGAGCGACAAAGCCACGCCGTTTCATGGCCCCTCCTCAAATAAGGCGCGGTGGAGATCGAGCGGGCACACTTTAACGCTGCGCCTAAAGCGTTACAAGCGCATCCTAGAGAGAGGCCGGCCGAGTAGGGCTTGGTGCAGATTCGATCGAAATCTAACTCGCCTCTTTGACATCTACGTGGTCAAATCCTCGCCAAGAGATCTCTGAGTTTCCGGCTGCAGCACAACCGCCGCTTGATAGTTTCGATGATCGATGACCAGCTCGGTTCTTGTCCCGGAAATGAAAGCCTCAAGCGCCTGATCATCAAAACGGAATCGAATATAATGTACCGCACTGATTTTGTCTTCTTTGCTTCGCCCCGGTTCAAAACGCGCCTCTAGCCGATGAGCAGCGATACGCAAGGAGATCGCTTCCTCGATAGCCTGAAATTTGACCAGTTCCTCGCGCAAATGAGTTTGGTCCTCGATCTCGAGAAAGAGCGTCGCGCTGAGTTCTCCTGAGTCAGGGATAAGCTGATTGTAAGTGGCAATCTCCTGGCGAATCTTGTCCAAATCGCTAATGTTCTCGACTCGCAACATTTCTTGTATCTGAAAGATGACCGTATCACGATTCTCAAAAACTAGAGATAGCCTGTCGCCCAGTGAAACACGTCGCTTTTGTTTGAGTTCGATGATTCTCCGGCGAAGATCCTGCCGGATCCTTTCGTAGCCGGGAAGACCGACAATGTCATCGATGGCGACTTTTCTCATCTGTCTTCCCGATTACCACCTGAGCGGAACCTTGCGATGAAGCGAGGATACCCATTGGTACCCGACAAGAGGCGGAGAATTCAACTACCGAGTCCGTCCAGTCCCTTGTTGAATCGCGCGGCGTGAGATTTCTCTGCCTTGGCCAGAGTTTCAAACCATTCCGCCAGCTCAAGGAAGCCTTCATCACGGGCAGTCTTCGCAAAACCAGGATACATTTCGGTATATTCGTAGGTTTCACCTTCGATAGCCGATTTCAGGTTTTTCTCAGTGCTTCCGATAGGCACTCCGGTGCACGGATCGCCAACCTCCTTGAGGAAATCGAGATGGCCGAAGGCATGTCCGGTTTCCGCCTCTGAGGTGTCCCGGAAAAGTCCTCCAATATCGGGATAGCCTTCAATATCAGCTGTTCGTGCGAAATAGAGATAGCGACGGTTGGCTTGGGATTCGCCGGCAAACGCTTCCTTGAGATTTTGGTGACTCTTGCTCCCGGCTAAACTTTTGCCCATCAAAATTCCTCCTTAATTAAGGCGA
>JAJONK010000481.1 GCA_021323355.1 Deltaproteobacteria bacterium | reverse complement strand
AGACATAGGAAAAATGGAGCTGTACGCGGAAATCGTCTCCGCCGCAGCGCAGGTGCCAAGTGTCTTCCATCGCTCTCTTGGCGGATTGTATAAACGCGTTATCTTGTATATCCGTGTAAAACGGTACGTGAACGATCCACTTTCTAATTTGCTGCTCCACGCGAACATACCCCGGTGTAGCAAAAAAACATAACCACCTGAGAGATTGTTCCGTGCGCGCTCGTTAGGGCAGCAGCGTACCTAGCATTGAAAACTTCGAGAACCTCCTGACGCTTCAGCACCCGATCATGAAGCACGCTCTCCCTTTCGTATTTTGATCGATTTGCAGCGATCGCTCCTTGCCATAGCCGATTATACTGGATATGCGCATCGATATTTTGCTGCTGCTCGCGGATCTGCCGATATTGCACTGCAAGCCGTTGGTAAGCCATTTGCCGCATTTTCGGCTCAAGCGATGAGGCGCGCTTCAAGTCGTGCGCGGATCGGCGTACCTCACTCGCTGCCCTGTCGATCAAATGATCCGTCCAGACCCAACTGTACTGCGCTGATTGCGCGCGGGCGGGTCGCGTCAATGGCGCTGGGTCGGCAACGATGTTCGGTAAAATCTGATAGCCGTGCTGCAACGGATTAGGCGGCTCGACCATTGGAAGCAGCTCAGGGGGCCGGCTCTCTAAAGCATCCACAAGCGATTCGTAATAAGCGTGGAGACGTTTAGTATAATTATCGTAATGCTTCTGAACTCTGTCGCCGCGCTGCACGTGGAATGGAACCTGCGGCGCACGAGGAGCCTGCCGCGCTTCATAACCAGAAGGTTTGAGCGCCACAAAACAAGCTGATGACAGAAAAACCGCCAGAGTCGCCGAAGCCAGGTTTAGAGCTGCCATAAAATAGCCGGTACATTACCTTGCAAGCTCTTCTACAGCAAGAATGTGTTGATCGAAATATTTCGTTAGGATTGAAGCGAACAAGCACTGGCCCGAGTCATGGTTAAGAAACCTAAATAGAGGAACTCGGCGCTCGCGTTCATACGCCGCATCGCCGGAGCATAAGAAGGTTGCGGGAGTCATCTGTCGTATACGTTGATTTTACTGGATATGTTGTCTCGGGGTTCGCATAAGAGCCAAAGTCATTACCCTGATCCGTCGTCACTGTTGTGTAATTAGCGCAACTTTTCTTTGCGCTTGATCGCGTTGATCGCGGCGCGACAACGTTGATCCGGTGGCGCCCAATCGGTGGGCAAGCCTTTGGCGCGGGAAGCTTTTGCAAGCTCTTTAAGATACTGCTTCAACAAACCCAACTCGTCCATCCGCTGTTCGAGATCGTCGGCATAGGTAGGATCGGTCGAGTAATCCGGAACTCGGGCCGAGCGCCACCGGCCGCCTTTGTCCTTTCTTTTGCCCCAAGGTTGGTGTTCCCGCCGCTCGATATCTTTCCAACCAAACACCCGCTCGGCCGTCAAAGCATCGAGCTCGTGGCCTGCCGGTAGTTTGTCAACGTTTAATTGCGCCATGTCTCTGTTCAATCACAAAATCGTCCAACCTCGCAAAGCCAGCCGTTGCCCGGCTCCAGATCAGTCAGATTCCTTATAGACTCGCATATCTGGTTGGAAGGCGCTTGTGAACGACTGAGTGCATCGATCCGGTTGTCACGGCAGTCGATTTGTTACACAAAAGAGAAATGCGTTGTAATCGGCATCAAGCCGCTTTTGTTTTAAGTTTGCTCCTGGGTCTAGCTGCTTGCGGCCGGGTGAGTACGGAACAGTCAGTCTCCGACCAGCCTGCGCATCATGTGGACGGCGGCTTTCGTAACACCAGTGCTGATTTCCAACGGCCGTCGAGCTTGACCCGCTGGCGTTTTATGGCCCGTCGTTTATGGGCGAGTTACACGTCACCGCGGGCTTTCGAGGCTCCCCGAGTGGCTAACGACGGCAAGGCCCTTCAAGCCGGCTTGATCAACCCGAGCATCACCTGGGTCGGCCATGCGACTCTGCTAGTCCAGATGAACGGCGTCAATGCGCTCACCGACCCGCAGTGGAGCGAACGTGCCAGCCCGGTCTCATGGGGCGGGCCGCGGCGCTTAAGCGCGCCGGGCTTAGCTTTCGAGGACCTGCCGCCGATTCATGTCGTGATCATATCGCACGATCATTACGATCATCTGGACTTGACCACGGTGAAACGACTTGCCGATACCCACAATCCGCTTTTTCTAGTCCCGTTGGGTATGAAAGCATGGTTTGCGAAAAACGGCATGAACCACGTCGAGGAACTCGATTGGTGGCAGGAGCGCGAGTATCGAGGCGTCAAGTTCGTTTGCTTACCGGCGCAGCATTTCTCACAACGAACCTTATGGGACGGTAATGAGCGACTGTGGGCATCATGGGCGATGTTGAGCCTTGAGCGGCGACTGTATTTCAGCGGTGACACCGGCTATTTCGACGGCTTCAAGGAGATCGGCCGGAAGCTTGGTCCATTCGATCTGGCAGCGGTCGCAATCGGCGCGTATGTTCCGCCGGAGATTATGAAAAGCGTCCACACCACGCCGGAGGAAGCGGTACAAACGTCCATCGATCTGAACGCGCGTATTCTGCTGGGAATTCACTGGGGGACATTCGATTTAGCCGAAGAGCCGCTTGAGGAGCCGCCTGGGCGAATGCTCGCCGAAGTCCGTCGCCGCGGCATCGACAGGGACCAGGCCTGGATCTTTAACATCGGCGAAACACGGAAATGGTAGACTAACAATGCTAGAGACAATTCAGGCCAGCTTCGGTGTGTGTTAGGCTAACCATTGCGCCGAGGATGCGCGTTAGCCCTTCAATTTTCTTGATCTTGCGAACTCACCGTCCACTTTCCGAGAGTACTACTATCTCAACCGGCTGGGGCAACTCCGTTTTGAAAACTTTGAGAATCGGGCCGGGCGAATGTTTAACCCGCGGAAAGCCGCTAATGAAGCGGTCGGCGGCTCCCTGCCACCAGTAATGCTCCGGAATTGCGATTCGCGGATTGACCTGTTTGGTCACTTCAATCGCTTCGCTGGGCGTCACAGTAAACATGCCCGAAAAACGAAGATGGCGTTTTTGCCGCGTTGCAGGCCCTGGCTCTTATCGTGATAGGCGGGAACCGAGTAAACCGAAACGTCACGGATAGTCTCATGCACCGGATTCCAGTTTTCTCCGGTGGGGGTGAGGCCCTGGAAGATCATCGGGTTGCCTTTGGCCATATAGATATTGTTGTGCGCGCCATGTTGATGACTGGTGGTGACAACATGTTGATCGAGGGTTGGCCAGCGCAAATCACTGCGCGAATGCGGATCGGCAAGAATGCGGGTGCCTTTGCTCGAGGTAATCTGAAATGTCGAATGCCCGAACCATTCGATTTCCACCGGCCGGGAGTTGGTGGCCGCCACTCTGACGATGGGCCTCCGGACCACCTCCATTTCATGGCAGAAAGCCAGGACAGCTTGGGGTAACGCTACCGTCGCCGCGATCAAGAGCAAAACAAATTCAATCAACTGCGCTGTAGAAATCGCTCGCCTGGTGTTCTTCGGGTAACGCTTATCCGGGTTATCGTTAGACATTGCGCAGCTATGAGCCTATAGCAGACCCCATTTCCGTCGCATCCACCATTCGACGCAAAGCAGCAGCAGGATCGGCAAGAAAGTCCACAGCGTACTCCAAAGCTGCGTCTGGCGGCGCTCAACGATTTGCGATGGCGCATGCTGCTCAAGCTTTGCCGCTATTTGCTCGAGAGCCTTTTCATTCCAATCAGCAATCGGAAAGTAAAATCCCTGACTAGATTCAGCGATCGCCTGGAGGAGCTCGGTCCGTGGCCTGCCGTCGTCGGTTTCACCGTAGGGAAACGCTGCGGAGAAGCTCGAGCGGTCTTTTCCGAGAGGGTTACCGCCGAGGTTAGCCTCTGCTTCAACCCGGTAAGAACCTTCTCTTGTAGGGGTGTATTCGCCGGTATATTCGCCTTCGGCGCTGTCAGCTTTGGCTGTGATCAAGCTGGTCTCGCCATCAGATCCGAACACGCGCACCTGCACCGCTGCCTGGCGGGTCGGGGTGAAATCATCCTTCAAGACGCGCAGCTTGATAGCTAGTTTTTCTCCCGGCCGAGCCAACGGAATAGGTTGTATCTTTACCTGCTCGAAGGAAGGTTCTTGAGCCAGCCAACGGACCGACTGGCGAATCAGCTTGAGATGATTCTGCGGCGACTCTCGATTGCCGACCGCGATGAAGTTCCAGCGCCACACGTCATCGCTCATCAGCGCTAACGTACGCCCTTTGCCGAAGCGGCCGACCGTCAGCAAGGGCGCTCCTTTAGCCGCGCTATCGCCGCCGGCAACCAGCAGGGTTTGACCGCGCGCGGCGCGCACC
>JAJONK010000480.1 GCA_021323355.1 Deltaproteobacteria bacterium | reverse complement strand
TCCTAAGTTCGATCCGAGCGATCCCCAGATTGGGCAAAAGCTAGCTTGGAATTTTTTCTATCGTTGGTTGGGCGACGATTACAAAACCGGCGGAGCGGTTAAGGGCGGCAAAATTCTACGCGCGGCCATCGAGAAAGACGGCTCTGAACGCCGCGCCGACCTGGTATCCTACTTTCTTTTTCCTAGCACCCGCTACAGCTTGAACCCCAAGCCCGTAATTCCGGGCTACGAACATATAGATTTCATGCAGCTGCGGGTCGACAGCTATCCGCGCGACGCCTCCGGCACGACGACGCTGGAGATCCGCTATAAAGATCCCAGCCGAGCCGATGATCTGTACATTTATCTCCCGAGCATTCGCCGAATCCGGCGCGCCACGACCACTCAAAGATGCCAGACGTTAGCGCCGAGCGAATTCAACCTCGATGATATCAATAGCTTCAACGGTAAAATTACCGATTTCAATTATAAGTACCTGGGCGACAAGAAAATCCTGGCGAACATCAGTCAGGAGCATCTTCCGTTCGCGCGCAAGCCTGGCGATTATCTGCCGTTGGATGAGAAGTGGGAGGTTGTGGATACGCACGTGCTGGAGATCACTCCCAAGGATTCGAGCTACTGTTACCCGAGAAAACTTCTTCATCTCAATAAGGTGACTTTTGATACCCATTGGACATTGATGTGGGATACCAAGGGGACTTATTGGAAGGAACAGTTTGGTTTCTTCACCCCGATAAAACTCGCCGATGGCCGCGAAGTCTGGTCGGTTGGTGATGTGGTCATCCACAATGTTCAGAATGGTCGAACGACGATTGTTACCGCTACCCGTGCATATAATCAGGGTTATCCGGCCAGTATGTTTAGCCTTGGGACCTTGCAGAGCATCATGCGCGGAGGATCGATCGAATGATCACGAGCTGACTTGATGCAACCTAATCTCTTTGCAAGTTTTGAATCTAAATCCGCTCCATGCGTTTCTTCTTTTCTTTTCTCACATGGGTGATCCTGGGGTTAGCTCCGCTAATTCTTCCTGCTCATGCGGCCACTCTCTCGAAAGAGCCCGCCCTCCAAGAGAATTTTTACGGAGTTCACATCTCAGACAATCTCTCGTGGATTGTTGGCTACTACGGGACAATTCTGCACTCGGCGAATCGAGGTAAAACTTGGGAGATCCAAACGAGCCCTACGCGCCGAGCTTTATTCACTGTCCGTTTCGTCAGCCCATTAAATGGATGGATCACCGGTAGCTACGGCACGGTTTTGCGCACCCGCGATGGCGGCAAGAGTTGGCATCCTCAGCCGCTGAACCTTGCAGAGCATCTGTTTGCTTCACATTGGCTGGATGAAAGCCACGGTTGGCTGGCCGGCAGCCGGGGCATGACTATCCGAACCAGCGATGGAGGTCGCTCATGGAGCAAGAATGTAGTTCCCGGCGATTTCACTTTCAACGCAGTCACCTTCGCCAGCGCTTCGCGCGGATGGCTCGCCGGTGAATTTGGCGTGATTTTTCAGAGTTCGGATGGCGGTAAAAGCTGGGTGAAGCAAAAAAGCCCGGCCGAAGTTTCCTTTGACAGCGGCGCGAGCCAGAATTTGTTCTCGCTGCTATTCACGGCACCAGGCAACGGGTACGCCTTCGGCCTCGACGGACTCGTGCTCAATACCAAGGACGGATCTCGCTGGGACATCGTTCGGCAGCGCGAAAGCTCCCATGGCTTAAATGCGACTCACCATCTGTTCGCCGCAGCCGAATTCAACGGGCGCATTTTGGCGGTCGGCGAAAGAGGAACGCTGCTCCAATCGGATGTTGACAACGCAAACTGGCGCCAGGCCGAACTGCAGATCCCACGTCTTAGCTTGAACGCCATTGCCTTCGGCAAAGACGGATTCGGTCTGGTGGTTGGCAATCGCGGGCTCGTGCTGAGAACCGAAGACGGCGGCAAGACCTGGCAGCGGCTCAAAATCATCACCCGAACGCTGGAAAACCGACAAAGCGCCCGATGAGACGCCTCGCCATCTTCATTGTCAATAAGCGCGCCATCATTTTAGGCGTCATCGTCGCCGCCACCCTGTGGTTTGCTTACCTTTCAGTCAAAATCGAGATGTACACCGCCTTTTCGGATCTTTTGCCGGTCGATCATCCCTACATTCGTGTCCATGACCGGTTTTGGAAGACCTTCGGCGGCGCCAACGTCGTGCTCCTATCCATAGAGGTCTCCGAGGGAGATATCTTCAACATTCCGGTTTTGGAGAAAATTAAAAAACTCACCGAGATGGTCGAGCAAACTCCGGGCGCGAACAATTACCAGATATTTTCCATTGGGCGACAGAAGGTTAAAGACGTGCGCGCCACCGCGTGGGGCATCGAAGTACAACCCGTGATGTGGCCGAACGTCCCGCAAAATAGCGACGAAATCGAGCGGCTGCGCGATATCGTTTACGCCAATCCGACGATTGTCGGGCGGCTCGTTTCCGAGGACGGCAAGGCGGCGCTCATCACTGCGGCATTTCACGAAGAACGGCTCGACTATGCCGCGTTGTTCGACCGCATTCAACAAGCAATCAAGCAAGCGGAAGATGCCAATACCCGTGTTTTCGCCGCCGGCGAACCGATTCTCTACGGCTGGATTTATCATCATCTTAGCTCCATCACGCTGATCGTCGCGTTCACATGTTTGAGCATCTTGGCGATTCTGATTCTCTATTACCGAAATCTAAACGGGGTCATAATTCCGCTGCTGTCTGCCGGCATAACTTTCATTTGGGGAACCGGCTTTAGCGCTCTTATGGGATATAACTTCGAGCCGCTGATTCTGGTCGTGCCGTTTTTGATCGCCGCTCGGACAATCAGTCATTCCATCCAATTTCGCGAGCGCTTTTTCGAAGAGCTCGAACGCTACGGCGATAAAGAGAAAGCCGCCATCGAGTCAGCGACCGGCTTGATCATGCCCGGTAGTGCTTGACCGTTCTCCTGGTCGCGCCAATGCCGATACTCACCAAGCTGGCGATCGCGGGAAGCTTCTGGGTCCTCAGCAATTTAGTCACCGTGGTGATCCTCGACCCGATCCTCTGCTGCTACTTTCCCACCCCGCGACAAGCGCCAAAAGGCGGTGAGGGTCATTGGCTCGAAGTGCCGCTCCGCCGCATAGCCGGTTTCTGCGTCGGTCCGATGGGCCGCGTCGTAGTCATCGCCGGATTTGCCCTGGTAATCGGTTGGAGCCTCTATTGGTACCAATTTCTCACAGTCGGCGACTCGCGACCGGGCTCGCCGCTGCTCTGGCCCGACGCTGACTACAACCAGAGCGTCAAACACATCAACGACAAATTCCAGGGAACTGATCATCTTTACGTCATCGTCGAGGGGCAAACCGAGAGCACGATGAAGGCTCCCCCAGTGCTGGAAAAGATCGAAGCTTTTCAACGTTACATGTTGCGCTCACCACATGTCGGCTCCAGCGACTCTTTGGTTGATCTCACTCGCCAGATCAATACAGTTTTACACTACAATGATCCGCGTTGGAGCCTTCTGCCGGGCACCGACGACGAGGTCGGCGGAATCTTGATGGTCGCCGAGCATGGCAGCGAGCCCGGCGATTTTGATCGATGGGTCAATTACAATTTCCAGCACGGCCGCGTGACCTTTTTTCTCTACGATCATAAGGGCGACACGTTGCGTGAAGTCATTGATCGAGCGACGGAGTTTATCGACGGCAACCCGATGGAAGCCGCTCAGTTCAAGCTCGCCAGCGGCTATGCCGGCGTGCTTGCCGCGGCCAATGAAGTCATTGCCCGCTCGGACAAGCTCACCTTGGGATTGATGCTGCTTGCACAATTGATTTTTTGCGCCATCGGCTTCCGCTCCCTCACCGCCGGCGTATTGTTTGTTGGCGTCGTTTTGATGTCAAATACCTTCGGCATGGCGCTGATGGCGTACTGGAATGTCGGACTTAACGTCAATACACTGCCGGTAATCAGTCTGGGCATCGGCTTCGGCGAGGACTATGGCATTTATATCGTTTCGCGGATGATCGAAGAGTACCGGCGTCAGAATCGAAGCGATTTAAAGCAGGCGCTCGTCGATGGAGTGGCGACCGCCGGCAAAGCGGTTCTGTACACCGCGTTCCTGATCTCGGCAAGCATCGCCTTCTGGGCTTTCTCGCCATTGCGCTTCCAATCTGAGATGGGCACTCAGCTCCTGATCATACTGACAATGAACATGCTGGGCGGCTTGCTGCTGTTGCCGGCGCTGATCGCGCTACTAAAGCCTAAATTCATCGCCGGAGATGAAAAGCCATGAAATCTTCCAGCGGCATTCGAAACAGTTTCAAACGAAATGTTCTAAAAGCCTTTGTCATCGGTTTCCTGATGGCGCCATGGCCGTGCGCCGCGGCGACTAAGATTCGCATGGCTCAACCGGTGATCGCGATGATGTACGCACCGCTTTACTTCGGTGTCCATCACGGGATCTTTGCCGACGCGGGATTCGAATTGGAATTTATGACCATGCGCACGGATCTGGCGATTGCCGCATTGGGTACCGGTGATGTCGATTACATCGTGCACGGCGGCGCTGCGCTGCGCGCCGCCGCCCAGGGCTTCCCACTCAAGCTTATTTTTGCCCTCGATCATAAGACACCGTTTTGGCTGGCGGCGCGGCCGCAAATCAAGGATGTCCGTCAGCTTTCTGCGCCGCCAAGGGATCGATCCGGATCGCGATGTTGCCTACGTCTCAGGTCAATTCTCGCCCACGGCTCTGCAGAGTCTCTTGGGCGGCGTCCTGGACGCCGCGGTACTGGCGCCACCGTTCAACGTAATCGGCGCCGAGAAGGGGCTGACCATGCTTACCTTTCTTGGCGACTCCGTGCCTGACGCCAGCTCTTCGAACGGCATCGTCACCAGCGCACAAAGGATTAAATCGAGCCCGGATCAGGTGAGGCGCATCGTGCGCGCGAGCCTACAATCACTCTATGACTTTCGCCGCAACAAAGCGTCGGCTATTGAATTTCTCGCGGCCCATTTCGAAATTCCGAAGAACATTGCGGCCAAATCGTATGCCAATGGACTGGATATTTTGACCCGGGACGGCGAGATCAGCGCCGAAAAAATGCGCCAGATTCTAGCGATGATGCAAGATACCGGGAAAAAAGATACCGTAACCGTAAGTGCGCCTTCGCTGGTCGATTTCTCTTTTCTCCGTGAAGCACAGAAGGAGCTCAAATAGCAGGCGAGCGGCAATCGTCGCTGATCATCATCCTTGATTACACGCGGGTGAAAGCGGTGACGATAAATACCGACGACAGACCGCGCTAAGCCATGACCCTGGGATTACCGGAAATGTTGGCGGATAGGTCCAAACACCGACGTCGGAGACGGGATCAAAGTTTCTTAACTTCGAACTCATAAACAAGCTCCAGGAACTGCACGATGATTCTGGCGGTGACGCCCCAAACATCCCAACCGTTCACATGAAAGTGATAGCTCGGATTTCCCCGAGGCGAAAGATATTGGTCAATGGTAAAGTTGGGCGGCGATAGTAAAGCTGAGATCGGCACGGAGCACACCGCCGCGGTTTCCGCCGGATTCAGTACGAAGTCGCAAGAAGCAGGTATCACGCCGACAAACGGGGTAACAAGAAATCCATAGCCTGCCTCTGCTTGATCCAATTGTCCCAGAATTCGCACTTCATCGGGATGGATGCCGATCTCTTCATAGCTCTCGCGCAATGCCGCTTCCGCTTCGCTCCGATCGTCGGGATCCACACGCCCGCCAGGAAATGCCACTTGGCCGCTGTGATGGCTCATCCGCTCGGCGCGCTTGGTTAAGACGAGATAATCGTCGTCTTCCCGTTCCTGGATGGGGATCAACACCGCCGCTGGTTTGTAATGATTTCCTGAAATGGTTTTCGGCGAACGAACTTTGAGAGCTTGAGATATCTTGTGAATAACCATGGCTGAGAAAATGTTGACCCGACAGCGATTTGTGATATGAACCTGGTTCAATTTAGCCAATCAGCAAAACAAAAACCACTCAGTGAAGGATCGTGAGATTCACGCCGCCGTGCGTATTCTGCGTCGGGAAGCGCCAAAATGGCAAACGCCGGTGGTCACCCTCATCGCCGAGTCATCCGATAGTCCTTTCAAGGTTCTCATTTCCTGCATTCTGAGTCTGCGCACACAGGACAGCACCACCGCGCAGGCTTCACGGCGGCTTTTTGCGTTGGCAGACTCGCCTGAGACCATAATGCGATTGAGCGCCAAGAAGATCGAGCAGGTGATCTTCCCGGTAGGATTTTACCGCACCAAAGCAAAGACTATCTTGGAGATCTGCAGGAACTTGAATGAAAACTATCGCGGAAGAGTTCCCGATGAGATCGACGAACTGATCAAATTCAAAGGCGTCGGCCGCAAGACCGCCAACCTGGTAGTCACCCTGGGGTACAACAAACCCGGCATCTGTGTCGATACCCACGTGCATCGAATTTCAAATCGCTGGGGCTACGTGAAGACGGCAACGCCGGAAAAGACGGAGGTAGCTCTACGCCAAAAACTGCCCAAACAGTATTGGATCGAGTACAACGATCTTCTGGTGAGTTTTGGTCAGCAGTTATGTCGGCCGATTTCACCGCTATGCAGTCAATGTCCGGTGGCGAAGTATTGCAGTCAAATCGGTGTGACTGTGAAACGTTGAAGAGCACAGCAAAGTTAGAACGATTCTTTGCACACCGAAGCTGACGTTTCGTTTGATGATGGGGAAGAAACCTTCTTCATACCGGGCGATCCTCGGATTTTCAGCGAGCCCGGCACCTGGTCACCGTATAGGTCTGATCCGGCTCGCCCATCGACATAGACGCGATGTCGAGTAGCACCCGTTCGCAAGAGCTACAGTGATTGCGCCATCTGGATGGTTTACGGCTTCATCGATTCGGCGAAATACTTCGAAGGCGCCCAGACATTAGCCGTGAAGTTATTACACCCCAAAATCCGGAGCTCGCGCATGATGCGAATGTAATCCTGTGAATCAATGTAGTCGCGCCAGCACTCCATATTCTCGAAATCGATCGTGATCGCGACATGCGGGGTTATCTCAAGCGGGTTGCGGTAATTGCGGATTTCGATCACACCTTGATGTGACAGCGTAGCCGGCAACCAGTCGTTCTTGGCTTTGTTGGCGTATATAGTCAAATTGGCCTTTTGATCCGGAAGATCCCATTGAATCACGAAGTGAACCATTTATTGAATCCCCCTTACTAAACCTCCATCGATCTGAATGGTGGTGCCGGTAATATAGCTGGCTCGATCCGATCCCAAGAAAACAATCAAATCGGCGGTTTCATCAGCCGTTCCATAGCGGCCCAGAGGCACCTCTGCCGCCATTTCTTTATTGATTTCCTCAACCGGCCGTTTAAGACGATCGGCCCGGGCTTTATTTAGTTTCTGTGCGCGTTCGGTATCGATGCGGCCGGGGCAAATATTATTGATCAGAATATTGTCCTTGCCCAACTCCCGGGAGAGGGTTTTTGCCATGCCGATGACGCCGCTGCGGATTGCGTTGGAGAGAACCAAACCGGCGATTGGTTCTTTGACAGAATAGGAAGTGATATTGATGACCCGACCTTGCGCATATGAGGCACCGCCTCACGAGTCATCCGCATCGTGCTCATAAAACTCAAATTGAAAGCGTTGTTCCAATCTTCGTCGGTAAAATTTAAGAAGTCGCCGGGAGGAGGACCGCCCGCATTATTCACGATGATATCGATCCGCCCAAAGTGCTCCGCGCTCTTTTTTACAAATCTCTGGATGTCTTCCGCTTTGCTCATGTCGGCTGTCATCGCTAACACTTCGCCTCCGGTTTCTTTGCGGATCATGTCAGCGGCTTGGTTCAGCGCTGCTTCACCTCTCGCGCAGATACTCACCTTCGCTCCCTCACGAGCGAACCCGAAGGCTGTCGCTTTACCCATTCCCTGGCTAGCGCCTGCAACAAGCGCGACTTTCCCCTTCAATCCAAGATCCATTTTGTTCCCCCTCGTTTGACGTGTGCCCGGATACTACCAGACCGGTTCCAACGGGTCAAAACGGGAACAGAATCGTCAGAAAGCTAGGTGATGATGAGAAATGACGAGGAAGATTGGAAGAAAGTCACTGCAAATCGAGAATACTCAGATGACAACCTGAGGGCCTGTTCTACTTCTGCGCCCAATAGATATTATCGCGGAACTCAGGGTTGAGCCGCTTGATATACAGGCACAGCATCCCATGGACGCCTAACTGCCGTAACTTGCGCGGATCACCGGCTCGGAGGGCCTCCTTTTCCTCATCGGTTAGTTCATACTCGCCGATGACTCCTTCGAAATCAGCCAAGGCGCGCTGATAGAACGATTCGTTCATTTTGAGATCAAAAAGCAGACGGCTCAAATGATAACAGCTCACAGCACCTCCAGCGCAGCCGTTTACAAACGAAGGCTTAGGAAAGCCGCCAACTCGCAAAACCCCAGCCGGTGGCCACAAAGTCAGGCATGTAAGAAGTGTAAGTGGCTTTCGCGTTTCCGACAGCGCCAACGACAACCATCCAGTTGAGAAATTCACTGTCTCCCGCTTTCAACAATTCGTCGACCGAGTAGTCGGCCAAGCTCGCTCCCTTGCCCTGGCGCATGATTTCCAACAGTTTATGATCGAACTGCGTGTCGATCTCACCGATTCTCGGCGAGCCCGGGAAGTGGGATAAGCCTCCCGTAGCAAGAATCGCGACGCGCTCCGGTGAGTTGACAGCGACTTCTCGGATCAGCTCACCAACCTGATAGCAACGCTTCGGCGTCGGCGCCGGAGCAACCCAGGTGTTCACATAGACTGGTAAGATTGGAATCCTGGGTTCAGGCAAAAGGAAATACAAGGGCACGTTTTGCGTATGCTGCAACTCGACATGTTCGCCGAACGAGAAATCGATTCCCTTCTCCATGCCCGCGGCGACGATGGCTCGTCCAAGCTCTTTGTGATTGCGGTAACGAAACTTATGCCGGGTAAAATGGCCGTGGACCTCATCGGCCAGAGTCACGAAGAAAGTTGGAATGTTGTTCCAAAAAAAGTTTACGAACTGATCATTAGCGACGACGATGAGAACGTCCGGCCTGGCTTCTTCGAGATCGCTACGTAAAGCAGCGAACGCGGCTTCGGCGTCACGTCTGAGCCTTTTCTGTTGCTCTAGTGTCGGTCTTGCCGCGGACCCTTGTGGCGCCATGCTGTAGTGCAAATCCATGAAGTCTTCCCATTCGGCACCGGGCTCTAAAAGAATATTTGGCGCATGACTGGCAGCCATTGCCGAAACTAGCGGCATGATTCGCACTCCTTTGCCGGATCACCGTCTCTTTCTCTGGTCTCAATTGACCTCATAGTCTTAAGATAGCTATAGCAAAATCATTAGTACGTGGAAACACAAGCGCACTGGAGGCAATCTATAGCATTCGATAGCCCCTCACTGACCAGTAAACAAGGATGAAAACGACAACCACTGAGATGATGGGATGAGCTATAACCCAGTTCAATCCGGGTTCAAGTGCATACCGTAACGTATAGTCAAAAAGCTTTTCAAGTCGGTCCATCCGCAGCCCCTTTCTCGTGCACTACTCTCGACAAATGCCAAACATTTTAACAAACGGGGCATAGACCGCCAATGTAAAAGCTTTTTTACCTGGGTGCGGATCAGAAGCCGTGCAAATAATTTTGAGCCCGGAACGCCGTCAACATTTCCCACGGTTAGGCGCCTTCAACCACTTTCGACCCTTCTACTCGACTCGATGTCAAACAACGCCCCAAACGTACAACTCTGAAACTTCGAAAACCGTGCCGTTGCTTGGTAACTCCTAAGCTCGTATGGCAGCCGGACCTGGATCAATGCTGAACGACAACGCACTAGCAAGCTGTAACAATTCAGGGAGACCACAAAGAGCCTGACAATCCTTCCCCCGTATACCAGAGCAGCCGATGACACACGACACCTCTGGAGTGTAAGGAGATGATATGTCATTGAGCCTGGCTATAAGTTCTCGTGCAAACAGGAGCAGTTCGCCGCTGAGTTCTCCCAACACGGCAACGTTTCGTTCGTGAGGAAAGGCCGCGAATTGCAAGCTGTGAGTGAGTTGAAGAGCTTAGAGGTGGCCAGGGACGGAATCGAACCGCCGACACGAGGATTTTCAGTCCTCTGCTCTACCGACTGAGCTACCTGGCCATACGTGTAAAAACATTTACCTAGCGGGTTTGCTGTGGGGATTCAAGAGGTCGAGCGGGAGAGCTG
>JAJONK010000479.1 GCA_021323355.1 Deltaproteobacteria bacterium | reverse complement strand
CCTGGCGCGATTTCGTAACAATCCCGTTTACGACACAATGCATGAATGGAGTAAATGGGGGCGCGAACACGTGAGCCTGGATCTTCTAGCGCGCGCGCTCGGAATTCCATCGCCGAAAGAAAGTTTAGACGGCTCGAAAGTATATCCCTACTTTTGCGCCGGAAAATTGCCGGACATCTGCGACTACTGCAAACGCGATGTGGAAACCGTGCGCCAGGTGTATCGCCGTTTAATCTTTGCGGAGAGCAGTCAACCTATGATCCCGCCGGTAGATGTTCCCGAATAACGGTGTTCCGCAGTAAGCTGTCCAGGTTGCTTACCTGCCCGCGTTTGTGAGTTCGACCACGGCGAAACTCTTTACCTCGTACTCAGATCGCCGAGAATGCACAATCCGCTCCTCAACCGAACGCTCAGACGCTGCCGCTCTGGGGAATGAATTTCAACGCCACACCGTTGTTGCACCAGCGTTGTCCGGTAGGCTTGGGGCCGTCGCTGAATAAATGGCCATGATGTCCGCTGCAGCGGATGCAGTGATATTCGGTGCGCGGCAGGATTAACTTGTAATCAGTGCGGGTACCGAACACGCCTGGAATCGTCGTGAAGAAACTCGGCCAGCCGGTGCCGCTTTCGTATTTCATCGCCGATGTAAAGAGTGGCAGGCTGCAAGCCGCGCAAACGAATACACCCGGCCGTTTTTCACCGTTGAGCGCGCTGGTGCCGGGAGCTTCGGTCCCCTCTTCGCGCAAGATCTGAAATTGCGCGGAATCTAAACGTTTACGCCACTCGTCTTTGGATAACTTGAGCGGCTCGGATGCCGAGGGCGATTTGAAATCCTTGGCAAGCAACCCGCGCCAATTCTTCTGCATATTCTCGATATCTTTCATAGAGAACGCTTGCGCGGCGCGCCCGACTTGTCCAAGCATGTGCCAAACACCTGCGGTAATCGCAGCCTGTAATAGTTTTCGTCTTGTCAGCATCATGGCGAGTCCATCCATTTCCATGTTTCCCTTGAACGAAACCGACAATATCACGAATCCGCGCGTAAGTACCGCGTGAGGGCCATTTTTCGGCAGGCGCGGCATGTTAAGCTATAGATGATGAAGTTTTCTGAATTTGCTGCGCTTTGCTATCAGTTGGAGCAGACCTCGAGCCGGTTGACGAAGGTTGACTTGGCTGCGGAATATCTCAAGCGGCTCAATGCCAAGGAGATTCGCCATGGTATCGCATTTCTGGCGGGACGGCCGTTTCCGGTATCCGATTCACGCACGTTGGATATCGGACCGGGAGCCTTTGCTCATGCTTCCGATACTCCGGAACTTGAAAACTCCGTCTCACCCGAATTGACACTCGTAGATATCGCCGACAGCTTCTCCGCTATTGCCGAGGCCAACGGCAAAGGCTCCCGGAGCACGAAATATGCGCGCCTGAGGGAGCTCGTCGAGATGACCGGCAGTCAAGAACGCCCCATTCTCTTTCGCCTTCTGCACAATGAGTTACGTATCGGCCTGCACGACGGCCTGATCCAGGAAGCGATCGCCCGCGCCTCCGGTGCGGACTTAAAAACAGTGCGCCGCGCAGCGCTCTTTCTATCTGATCTGGCGGAGGTGGCATCGATCGCGCTAACCCAGGGCGGCGCGGCCCTCCAGGGAGTCGATATCAAACTATTCGTCCCGCTTCTGCCGATGCTTTCAGAGTTATCGGAAGATTTCGATGACGTGCTTGCCGCCCATGGCGGCACCACCGCATTTGAATTCAAGTACGACGGCGCCCGGGTGCAAATTCACAAAGACGGCAACCAGGTTCGCATCTGGAGCCGGCGTCTCACCGAAGTGACCGGCAGCCTCCCGGAAATCGCTCAGATCGTCCGCAGTGATCTAATTGGCGATTCTTTCATTCTCGATGGCGAAGTTGTCGCGGTGGGCAAAGACGGCCGGCCGTTCCCGTTTCAAGAACTCATGCGCCGTTTCAGACGGATCCACAACATCGAAGCGGCCGCCATCGACATTCCTTTGCACTTACATTTGTTCGATTGCCTACTTCTGAACGGCGCCTCATTGATCGACGAGTCCTATGAACGCCGCTGGCAAACGCTCACTAACATCACCGGAGGCAAGCATCTGGCGCACCGTCAAATTACTTCTGACGAGGTGCTGGCGGAAAGCTTTCTCAAAGACGCTCTCGCCGCCGGTCATGAAGGATTGATGGCCAAGTCGCTGAGCAGCCCCTATATGCCGGGCAATCGAGGCAAGCTCTGGTTTAAAATCAAACCAGCGGAAACGGTGGATTGCGCAATTATCGCCGCCGATCGCGGCTCGGGTCGCCGGCGCGGCTGGTTGTCCAACTATCATCTTGCCGTAGCCGATGGCGAAGGCGGATTCGCGCCGGTGGGAAAAACCTTCAAAGGCCTGACCGACAAGCAATTTACCGAAATGACCGCACGGCTTCAGGAGTTACAGATCGCTGATGATGGCTATACGGTGAGCGTCAAACCGGAGGTCGTCGTCGAGGTAGCGTATAATGAGATCCAGCATAGTCCACAATACAGTTCCAAGTTCGCTCTGCGCTTTGCCCGAATCAAACGGATCCGGGACGATAAGAACGTTGATCAAATCACCACGTTGACTGAACTGCAGAATCTTTACGACCGGCAATTTGTCAGCAAGAGCAAACGAACAGAGCTTTGATTGCAAGGCGTTCCAGCAGTTCCAATTGTTCCAATCGTCCAACAGTTCCAATGACTGGGGTCACTCAACGTCAGCCCTTGTAACATCTTGAACCATTGGAACAACACGAACCGCTGGAACGTTTGGAACCGCTTTTCTACGTTCCGTCTGTGAGATGCACCACCAGCCAGATCGTTTCCGGCCCGGTCTCATCGAACCCATTCCGTGTATGCCTGATCGTACCACTCGTTCTCCGATGTGCTGCTCTCATGCGAAACGATGCGCTGAATTTTGACGCCGTTTCCCTCGAGCATGGTCAAAAATTCTTCCTCACCGGCAGCTCCAGAGATCTGTTTGAAAATATTCTTGATTTCAACACTCATAAAAATCTCTGACTTTTGGCAAGCCCTCTGTTCGTATCGCGAGATCTCAGCGTGGCGCCGCGTGTTGGAGGCGCAGGTCGAGCAGCGCGCGCAGCACGTCGTGCACAAATCCGACGAACGTCACCAACCATGCGCACAGAGCGATATACAAGAAGTAACGTGGAATAAGAAACAAAAAATCCAAACCGACTGCCTTGGCCAACTGGAAGACTGCCACGGTATACATACCGAGAGGAAAGACGGCGCCCCAGTAGAGAGGATCATACGTCAGCTTGAATTCCTTGTAGAAGTGTCTCCAGATCCCGAGAATCACGAGCATGGGAATCACCACGTCCCGGTGGCAGAAGAAAAGCGTAAAACCCTGGAGACAAGCCATCTGAAACAAAGCATAGCGATAGAAGATTAAAGAGATCATCCACGTGTAGAGCATGCCGCCCCACAACCGCACATCGATAAGGTAAAAAGAGAATCGGTTGTAAATGACCTCTTCTTCGTAGAATCGGCAGCTGCCGTTTTCTCAAGAAGACACTACATCTTAACAATCTTCGAGTGAAGTCATCACTGTCATTTCACCGACGAATAGATTTTAGAAACCAAATGACTATACTTAAATTTCGAAATCATGGAGACCAAATACGCTGGAACTGCCACCGAGGCAGAAACTGAACTTAAGGAAGGTCCTGTATACCGCTTCCTAGCGGACGATCATGCTCGCCTGGATGTCCTACTGCAGCGTGCCTTTGCCGATCCGGACCAGATTGATCTACACGCTTATAGCGAGTTTCGTTCAGGCTTGCTCAAACACATCGCGATGGAGGAAAAAGTATTACTCCCGGCAGCTCAGCAGGCGCAGGATGGAGAACCCCTGCCGGTTGCCGCGAAGTTGCGCATCCAACATGGCGCACTGGCAGCGCTTCTTGTTCCTTCGCCGACATGCGCAATTGGCGCGGCACTTCGCGCAATCCTGAAGGACCACAATCCTCTCGAGGAAGCCTCTGGAGGAGTCTACGAGGTTTGCGAGAGACTGGCGGGCTCCCAAGCCGGTACCATGCTTGCCAAGCTGCAGTCCTATGCGAAGATCAAGCTGGCGCCGCACAACGATGGGCCCTTGGTCATGGAATCCACACGCCGCGCCCTGGTCAGAGCGGGCTACAACCTGGAGGATTACATCTGATCGGTCGACCATCTCCACGAAAAGACATCACGCCATCACGGAAAAAGGTGAAATGATGGCACGCCGCAGCGAACGGATGACTTACTAGGAAAGCCGCGCCTTTTTGAATTGGCTTCTCAGCTCTTCTCTGCAATTAGAACCGAGTCGGGATCAAAAGGTAACGGGCTCGAGCGAAACGGTCCTTTGATGCCCGAGAATCCCGCCGCGCGGAGCCAGCCATGCACTTCATCCAGAGCGTAACAACGCCCACGGGGTGTGTGCAAAAAAAGCGCAACGGAAAAAAGCGCGCCCCAGTCAGGATTTGTCCCAGCGCGGCTCATCAAAACATCGCGTAATACAATCCGCCCGCCTTGGTTTAGACAGCGATAAGCGCTTCTTAGCAATGCGCGATTTTCCCTTGCGCCTTGTCCGTGAAGGACATTGGAAATGAGTACTAAATCGAATCCCCGCGGCAACGGCTCTTTCGCGATATCGAGGCCCATGACCTGCACCCGTTTTCCGATCTTCGCGCTCTTGACCGCACGAGACGTAAAACTAACCACCCTGGGGTGTTCCACGATGATCGCCCGCAGATGAGGGGATCGGCGGCAACACGCAATCGTGAAGCTCCCAAGACCTCCGCCGACATCGAGGAGAGTTTTCGAGCGGCTTAATGGTAGCCGCGCCATCAGGTAAGGCGCAATCTTCCGGGCGTCCTTATCAAGCGATTGAAGCAGCCGCCCGGTCTGCTCTCGCCTGGAAAAAAAAGGCTGGGCGACTTTCGGCCGCTTTCCGCTCGTCAGAGAATCAGGCAGCCTTCCCCAAACATTCCAGGCATCATACTCGGAGAGCAGAAAAGATCCGTTGCCAGAGCACAGGTAACGCAGCGCGAAAGGGGAATTCTCATAATTTAGTGCCCGCTTTCTGAGTAAACCCATTGCAGACAGCGCATCGAGAAAAATTTCCCATCCTTCCCGAGTTCCACCAAAATGTTTGGTTGCCGCTCTTGCGTTCCTGCCGCTATTTCCAAGCCAATCAAAGAGCTCCAAGTGAACCGCCGTGCCTAGGATACGCGCTTGCCAATAACTGCCTGCGCTGCGAAGCTTCTGAGGAGTCCATTGTTTGTAGCGCATCCCTCGATTCGGTGGATCGCTTCAACCATTTCGTCCTCGGTGCAGACCAAATATCCGCTCTCATCGTGTTTCACCAGCTCTGGCATGGAACCGCGCGGGTAGGCCAAGACGGGCGTTCCAGCCGCCATTGCCTCGGCCACTGCCAGCCCAAACGGCTCCTCCCACTGGGGCGGGAAAATAAATCCTTTGGCTCGACCGACCAGTTGCATAAGTTGCTCATGCGGTAACCCTTCGATATGTCTGATTGCGTCCCCGTCGATTTGAGGTTGAATCTCTTTCGAGAAATATTGTTCACTCCAGGGCAGATGGGAAGTGGTCTGGCCGACAATTAACAGGCGGGCATTGGCCCTTCTGGCGATCCGGATGGCCTCGGCAATGCCTTTTCCGGGCGTC
>JAJONK010000478.1 GCA_021323355.1 Deltaproteobacteria bacterium | reverse complement strand
ATGTCTACCTTGAGACGCACGAGGTCGGCCGCAAGCGAGGGGAGGCGATCGAGTTTTTCCTCAGCAGATCGCCAGTCAATGACAATGTTTTTACCCTCGACGTACCCTAGGTCACGCAGACCCTGCCGGAATGCCTCGTGGCGGGCCGAGTTAGCAGAAAGTGAGGCACCGGTTAGGTATCCTATCCGGTGGAGTTTCGTTGGCTGCTGCGCCTGAGCCGACATGCAAAGCGGAAACAGCAAAACGCCTAGAGCTAGGCTGAGTGGTGACCACTGGCGACTGATTATTATCGTGATCACTTTGTGCGCCTGATTCAGCCGAATCATTAAATTTTTTTCTCTGCTCGTCTCAACGACGTCCAATAGAGCTCAAATTAAAAGGCCCGACCGGTTAGAAACCAATCGGGCCCAATGAAAAGGTAAGGTGAGGGTTGCAGCCTGAACAGCGTCAGCCGGAATGTTTTGGTTACTATTAATTTGCGACCGCGTTAACAGAGCGCTTCACTCTAGATTGTCGGCCGCCTTATAGATCACCTCCGAATCACTTATTCTGCTTTCTGTCAGAGCGAATTCATCCGCAACACCGTGATGAAAACATTCCTAGAGCAATCGCCAGGCCACCTGTTTGCCACGGGTACTAAAAAACTCGGCATCTGAACTGATGGAGAAATTTCTTTCATTCCCAGATACTCAATCGGCCGCGAGGCAAACCGGTGTATCGTTTTGACTACCGGGCAGAGCAAATTTGATTCGCTTTCTCTGGTCCGCTATGAGAGAGCCCATCGCAGCACCGCTCAGAGGATCCGGCATTTTGGAGATGACGGTGAAAACGTATAGAACCGATAGGACCTGAGTATGTGTAGAATCTTGCCGGCCCGAGGAGCGTCAGGCCAATCGTGTCGCTATCGCCTTATCGCACCGTCATTGAACCACTGTCAATCACAATTCTTCAGCCGTCGTTTCGGTGATGTGCTTCGCGCCGCGATGCGCTCGGAAAGGACGCATCGGTAACCGGCCCGCGACTAGGGGATTCCGGCTCGGGCTATCTATTACCAGCTTGCCGGCAGAAGGCTTACTAAGTAGGGACTCAGACAGCACTGACACTCTGCTAAAAAACCTCTTTCTGCAGGCTGCTCAAAAAGATGGTGATACAAACGCGGGCGAAGAACGTACGGCGTGCGTTGTGAGTACGTTGAGCGAGCGGACAAAGTAGCAGGAAGTAGATGGACCATTTTCAGTAGCCTGCTAAAACTTATATCGGACTCGGTACTGCAGTTTGGTCTCACCGTTTTTCGCCACGGGCAGATCGAACTGGGCCGTGTGAGCGTCGGTTTTCTTGTGAGCATGAGAGCTGCTCAGAATTTCCCAATCCGCCAGCATCGGTTCGATGACGTTCACCGTAACGGCTTCCTCCTTGTGATTACGCACGCTGATCTCGAATGCGGCTTCATAAAGATTGTCGGCGAGCTTGCGCCAGTCGGTCTGCTTGCGCTGGCCGACGATGTCGAAGGCATCGCCCATCTTGATCTTGATCGTTTCGTCTTTTGGCGTGTGATCGATGCGGTCTTCGCCCACGAATTGCAGACTGCCATCGCTGTCCGCTTTGTAAACCCGCACGGTCCCTCGGGGCAGGGGCATGCCTAAATTATTTTCTTTCTTGTTGGCGATATCGACATAAATCCCAATCTTTTGGTTCGAGACCGGCGCGCCAAATCTGGACCGGAAATATTGCTGTGAGCCGCGATACACATACTGTTTGGTGATTGGTACGCGATCCGCTGATAAGAGGCTCACCTGTTTTGTCTGGTTCTCCTTGATCGTCGTGGCTCTCTGCAGGCTATAAAGGTGATATTCAAAGAACGACTCCTCGCTAAACGGAGCGGCGGCCGGCTTTACGGATAGTTCCGACAATGCTCGTACGGCGTCTGCAGCGCCGCGCCGTTCGATGACCCGATTGACGTCGCCGGCGACGAGCTTGAGGCGGGCGTTTTGATAGCTCGCGCCGCTTTGATTGTCCAAGGTCACCCAACCGGAAAGGTCCAGGAGCTTGTCCTTACTGTCGAGAACGGCGACATAATCGGCCCGCCAACTGATGCCTTGAGTGAGATAGGTTGCCTCCAGCTTATGCGGCGCTGTGCCGCGGTTTTCCAATAACCAAACCAGGGTCGGATGAGAGATGAGGTTGTTGGGAATGTTGGGGAAGATCAGATTGTGCGGCTGCCCTGTAAAGATACGTCCGCCCAATTTGTAAACGATACCCTGATTCACGCTGAGAATCGTGATTGGAACTTCCACGTTGTCTTTGAGAATCGTGATCTCTTTGCCGACGAATTTCTCGAGCAGCTTCTGCGGAGTCAGCAGATCATACTCGTAGTTCTGTTCCAGAATCTGCAAATGCTTGGGATCGCTCAGCGACTTGATATGCACGGTCTGCGGCATGATTTTCGCCGCCACTTCACCGAACTTTAGCTGCATAACGCCGCTTGGCAAGGTCAGACGTCTGGTGTCTTTTACCAAACCGAGATTGCTATTGTAGACGGTAATCGAAAGTGTTTCCTGATCGGCGAGGCTGGTCGCGACTGCAGCGCCGGTAGGATCGGCTGCATAGGCAAATATGCGCCACTCCGTTCCCGGCGCAAGAATCATAATCAAAGCGAGCGCCAAAAACTCTAAAGCGCTTCTGCGGCGTAATCTCATTGTTTCCTCCTGAAGCGGTGTTTTCCGCGTTGCGATTTGTTCGATTAGACTTCGCCAAGAAGAAAAATGTTCCGAACACGCTGCTGAAGAAGCCTCATACGCTTCGTTGCGCTTGTTCGCCTCGCTTCAACGTACTGAAGCGTACGCCTCAGCTCGTCGAACGGTCGCGCGCCTTGCGTCTAAAGCTTTTTGAGCAGCGTGTAATCAGAGCTAGAGATTTCTAGCGGGTTGGAGGCTGCGCTGAATAGTTCGGCGGAAGAATTGTCAGCTTGATGCGAAGTTGATCCGCCGGCTTTACCTCGTTCTTGTGAGCCGGCGCCGGCAATTCGCTCTCGATATTACCCAAACCCGCAAGTTCTTTCTTGAATCCCTCATATTGGCTGGC
>JAJONK010000046.1 GCA_021323355.1 Deltaproteobacteria bacterium | reverse complement strand
CTTGCCAAGCGTCGTTGCCGGAATGATCGATAAACCGGTTATCGCTGTACCCACCAGCATTGGTTATGGAGCGAGCTTTAACGGACTTGCGGCTTTATTGGGAATGCTTAACTCCTGCGCGGCAGGGGTGACCGTAGTCAATATAGATAATGGCTTTGGCGCGGGGTTTGCGGCAAGCCTCATAAACCGGGTATAGATAACCTCCTGACGGCAAACCTTAAGAACACACAATGAGCACTTTGCTTTACCGAGAGCCTCCTATGCGCTCCATCAAATTGGCATTATTTTTGGCACAACATCACTACTAATGGACGAGCCGAACATCGTTCAAACTCTACGGGTGAATATCGTTAAAGGGACTATGTCACTTATTCTTAGGGCCGCCCTCATCATTCAGAATTGGCTGTCAAAGTTTTCGGTTCATCTCAATTGGAGTTATTCCAGAACTCGGGATGGGCGCTATTTGACGTTACAACCGACATCGAAAAAATCGAGACCAAAGACTGCGTCCCTCTCGAGGTGGAAGGAAGCGACCGAGATGACCTTTTGGTGAATTGGGTGCGTGAGCTGCTTTACCTTTATCAAGGCAGCGGCTACTTACTGAAGGAATTTCGCATCAGCGAGCTTGGAGATAAAATGGTGAAGGCGGAAGCATGTGGCGAGAAAATCGATCCAGACCGTCATGAGATCAAAAAGGAAGTCGTGGCAATCGCATATGACAAAAGCCGCATGGTGAAGACAGGCGACCAATGGACCGCGCAGCTTATCTTTGAGGTCTAATCGTTAATGAGTTATGTCACCGAAAGCGATTACGAAGGAGCCGCCCTCATTGCCGATCCCATCCATCGCTACATACAGTTCACGGTGCCGCAGAGCAAGGGCGAGGTGACGGAAAAGGCGCTAATCGACTCTCCTTGGGTGCAGCGCCTCCGCTATATTTATCAGCTCCAGAGCGCACGCTGGGTTTACCCCTCCGCAGAGCACAGCCGTTTTCAGCATTCGTTGGGCGCGATGCACATGGCCGGCGAATTCGCAAAGCATCTATATCCGTCATTACGGAAGGTGCTGGGCGATGAGTGTCCGTCGGCACCATTCATCGAAGAGTATATGCGGGTAACTGGTTTGCTTCATGACCTCGGACATGGGCCGTTTGGACACTTCTTCGACGATAACTTTTTGCACGATTTTGATCTGACCCACGAAGATTTAGGACAGGCCATCATTCAAAAATATCTTGCCGACATCATTGGGCAATTGAGGCGCAGCCCTAGCGGCCCGTTTGCTGCCGGTGAAGAGTTACGCCCGGAGGACGTCGCCTTCCCAATCAAAAAAAATGGCCAAGAAGATCATGGCAAGCCCAAATGGGTGAGAATGTTGCAACCATTAACCAGCGGGATTTTCACATTTGATAATCTCGACTATGTTTCGCGAGACTCCTATATGTGTGGCATCGCCGGTGGGCCGGTGGATCGTGCCCGTCTGATGCACTACACGTTTTTTTCGCCTAAAGGTTTGACGCTGCATAAAGCCGGCAACAGCGCCCTAACCATGTTCCTCAACACTCGGCTTTATCTATACACAAACGTCTATTATCATCGCACCACGCGCGCCATCGATCTCCACTTGCGCGATATCTTTCCGGATACGATGCGTGTTATCTTTCCGGGTAATCCGCTCGAACACATGGAAGAGTACTTGTATTTGACAGACTGGTCGCTGCTCGAGGGAGTCTCCAGGTGGCGGCGGAAAAAGGGCGAGATGGAGGCATTGGCCAAAGAATGGGAAACCGTGCTACACCGCGAAGTCAAGTGGAAGATGGCTTATGATCGAACTCTTTCGCTCAACGAGCTCCATTATGGGATGGCACTGATACAAGTCGCGGATTGGGAGAAGCGAATTCGCAGCGCTTTACCTCCAAGTCTACGCAGTCTCAGATTTCGCATAGATATGGCGACCCAGGATCCGCGGCCGGAGAATCCATTTGCCATGGGTAAGAAACAGATTCACATCTTCGATCCTTCCACCGGTGAGATCACAAAAGAATCTTTAGCCGAACTTTTCGAATTTATCCCTTCCAAGGTTGTTCAGTTCCGTGTTTTTGCATTAGACCACGAGCACGATCAAGCGCTCGCCGAAATCGCAGAAAACACCCTAAAGGGTCAATCCGCCTCCGTTAAAACCAGTGTTTAAGAAAATCGTCGGCGATTTCGATTGTCGAGCTACCAAAGCACTCGACTCACTGCGAAGATAGCTAGGTGAGTCGACTGAGGCAACTTTAACAAGTCAACTTTCCCAATTCGCTCCTGCTCTGCGCAATTGCAAAGCTATTCACTCTGTAGATGAGATCTTCTGTGGCGTGGATTGGAACATAACAGCCACTATCGTCCGCTCTACGTTCGAATTCGTCGGGTGTCGAACGATAAAAATCAAGCTGATTCGCCAAATCTCCAACGCTCATGTTCAGCTTTACGCTTCCACGGGCGTGTGTTAGATAAAACAGACCCAATTTTTAGAGGTACCATTAGCGTTATGACAAAAGCCATTATCGAACTGTTTGAAGAAAGCATACGGGTAAAGCAGTGTTTTCTGCGGGATAACTTAGAAACTCTCACACAGGCAATTGATGCTCTCGTTAGTGCGTTTCAAAGAGGAAATAAGCTACTTCTCTTCGGTAACGGCGGTAGTGCGGCCGATGCTCAGCATATCGCCGCTGAGTTCGTCAATCGGTTTCTGATCGAACGACCGCCGCTACCAGCAATTGCTTTCACGACAGACACGTCGGTCTTAACAAGCGTTGCTAATGATTACAGCTACAATGAAGTTTTTGCCAAACAAGTACAGGCCCTGGGCAAGGAAGGGGACGTGGCCGTGGCGCTATCAACCAGCGGCAACTCGCCTAATGTCATTGCGGCAATTGATGTCTGCAAAAGAACAAACATCACGACCATTGGCCTGACTGGCGGCACAGGAGGGCAAATGGTGGGAAAAGTCGATTTTTTGCTCAATGTCTCCGAGGGGCGAAATAGTGCGCGTATCCAGGAAACACATATTCTCGTCGGTCATGTGATTTGTGATCTGGTCGATCAGAGACTCTTTCCCTCACAGTAAACCGGCCGTTCCATGCCGAAGAAGTTGTTCAAACCTCTCGATTTTTCCAAGGTTAAAACCTATGCAGCAAAAAAACGGTTCAGCAAGGTGCAAACTAGCGCACTCGGAAACGTCATACAAAGAGGCAGCCGGGTGCGCACATTCGTCGAAGGATTGCCAGATATTCTCGCAGCCCAAAGCTTAAAAGCAATCGCCAGCAAGATCGCGCAAACTCACGCGGCCGACCGCACGGTGCTGCTCGGCATGGGCGCGCATCCAATTAAGGTCGGACTAAGCCCGCTGATCATAGACTTCATGAAGAAAGGTATCATTGATGCGGTAGCACTCAACGGCGCTGGAATAATTCATGACTTTGAACTCGCTTTCATGGGCGAGACATCGGAAGACGTCGAGGCCAGTCTAAAAAACGGCAGTTTCGGCATGGCCGAGGAAACCGGCGCTTTTATCAATCACGCTATCACCGTCGGTTCGACACAAGGGCTTGGCATCGGCGCTGCGGTGGGACAAGCAATCGTTGAAGCGCGCCTAAAACATCAGGAACTCAGCATTCTTGCCACTGCCGCGCGCATCGGAATTCCGGTCACGGCACACATTGCGATCGGCACGGATATCATTCATATGCATCCGAAGGCGGATGGGAAAGCTCTTGGCGACGGAAGCTTGAGAGACTTCCACACCTTGACGTGTGTAGTCGCAACCCTCGCGAACGGTGTCTATCTGAACTTCGGCTCGGCTGTGATACTGCCTGAGGTCTTTCTTAAAGCCGTGAGCTTGGCCCGTAATTTGGGTCATCCGGTGCAGAAGCTGACCACGGTAAACCTCGATTTCCTCGCTCACTACCGGCCTATGACCAATGTTGTGAAGCGTCCAACGTTGGGAAGCGGCAGAGGTTATCATCTTACCGGCCACATGGAGATTATGGTACCACTTCTGTTCGCGGCAGTTTTAGAAAGTCTATAGCTCCCCGTTCAATTCACTTTCTCCTGTCTCAAAGTTGTTCTCAATCAACGTGATCGCAGTCAGAATTTTTATGCCCGCTCAAATAGACGGAACAGAGATACTCGCAACAGCTCGATCAAAGACTCACTTCCACAGATCGATCAGAATTTCATTTCGCGTCTGCTGGTTATGCTTTACCCCTTCTCTCTTTTCTGGTTAGACTAACCCTGCCGTGGATTCCAGGAGCGCGATTATCACGTTGACGACGGATTTCGGTTATTCGGATCCGTTTGTCGGAATCATGAAAGGCGCTATTTTGTGCATCGCTCCCGATCTCCAGATCATCGATCTAAATCATGGAATTCCGGCCCAGGATATCAGGGCAGCGGCATTAAACTTAGCTGCGTCAGTTGACTATTTTCCCAAAGGGACCATCCATGTCGCCGTCGTCGATCCCGGCGTAGGTAGTGAACGGCGCCCGATCCTTATTCATTCAGCGGGGCACTACTTTGTTGGTCCGGACAATGGTTTGTTTAGTTTTGCTTTGAAAGACAATCAATCATCGCTCATCGTGCACTTGTCGAACGAAGCATATTTTTTGCAACCCAAGAGCCGAACCTTTCACGGCAGAGATATTTTTGCCCCTGTGGCGGCTCATCTTGCGCGTGGAGTTCCAGTGACTGAATTCGGCTCGCCGTCAAAAGATTGCGTATCCTTACGCTGGCCGGTAGTGGAGCGAGCGGGAGAATTCATCATTGGGGAAGTACTCTATATTGATCGCTTTGGAAATCTGTTCACAAATATTCAAGAGCGAGATTTAACGGGGGTGGCGAGAGAAAAAATTCGCATCCATTTTAAGGAAATTAAAATCGAAAGCCTGTCGCAAAACTATGTCGGTGGCGATAAGGACACATACATCGCGCTGGTTAATAGCTGGGGATTGGTGGAGATCGCGAGTTTCAACGATAACGCGGCAAGCCGTAGTGGGGCCAAGATTGGCGACGAGGTGCGAGTTGAGCTACCTACTCTTGAGATCAGATCACCCGGAGGCGTTCCATGAGTGTACGGCTTAGTTGGGAGCAATATTTTATGACCATCACGCGGCAAGTGGCGGAGCGATCCACTTGCACCCGGGCCAAGGTCGGCGCGGTCATTGTGCGCGACAAGAGTATTCTAGCCACTGGCTACAACGGCGCGCCAGCTGGCATGCCGCACTGCACCGATGTTGGCTGCCTGATTTATGAATCGACAACACCCAACGGCGAAATCGAACAAAACTGTTTCCGCACCATCCACGCAGAGATGAATGCGATTGCGCAAGCTGCCAAGAACGGTTCCACCATTAAAGATGCTTCGATTTATATTACCCATACGCCGTGCATTCACTGCCTTAAAGTGCTGGTAAATACGGGGATTAAGAACATCTTTTACGAAAAGCCATACAAACTTCATACGCTGGAAGAGTTGCTCAAGTACACTCAAGTTAATTTACACAAAATAGACCTGCCATAAAAAAAGAGGGCGTGGGTTGTTACCTACGCCCTCGTCTGACTTACTCCGCGACAGTTAGATCTTACCCTGTAGAAGAAACGCGATAACAAAACCGTACAAAGCCAACGCTTCAAGCAGCGCCAAACTTAGCAGCAATGGCAGAAACAGCCTATCGGCAGCATTAGGATTGCGCCCGATACTTTCCATGGCTGTGGCGCCTACCCGACCCTGACCGAGAGCGGCACCAAACGCAGCGACCGCAACCGCCAAACCGGCAGCAATGGCAATTGCAGCTTTGACTTGCGAGTCCGCGCTGTTAGCTGCGACACCCTCGGCGGCTGCTAGAGCCAAGCTCGATGTAATCAGCGTCACGAACACGGCGCTCAGAAGCGACCATAACTTTTTCATCTTTGCCTCCTTTCCAGCGAGTTGGACTAAGCCTCTTCTTCCTTCTACCTCTCCACGTTCGCCCTTCGCTTTATTTACGTGATGATTTGATCTTAGTGAGCGTGCTCTTGTCCATTCCCATGAGCTTCATCATGTCCGTGAGAAATTGCCAAGCTAACATAAATCATGCTCAAGAGCATAAATACTGCAGCTTGAATGATCGAAACGAGTGTACCGAGAGCATAAAAGATCACCGGCACAACTAATTTGGTGAGGTCCATGAAAACTTCAATGACGATATGGTCGCCCATCATGTTGCCGAAGAGCCGGAGAGCAAGAGAAACCGGGCGAAATAAGTGGGAGACAAATTCCAAAACGAAAAAGAACACCACGGAGAGTAACAAGAGAGGCACAAACGCCAACTTGCCCAGAAAACTCTGCGCCGGGAGACCAGTCATTGGACCGACAAAGTGTTTTAAATAGCCGGCTCCCATTTCTTTGATGCCGATCACGTTGTAGCCGATGAACGAAACCAATGCCAAAGCAACGGTCGTATTTAAGTCACTGGTGGGCGGTGCGAAACCAGGCAAAAGGCCGATTAAGTTACTGAACAAGATAAACAGGAAAAACGTACCGAAAAATGGAACGAATTTGCGCCCTTGCTTGCCAATAACCGCATCGCTTTGACTGACAACCAATCCAATCAGGAGCTCGGCGATGTTTCTGGTTCCCAACTCCGCAGCGGGAACCGCAGGATCCTGTGCACGCGCCAGAGCCATCCGACCCCGCCAGGCAAAAAGCAGGACGAACAATGCGCTCACCAAAGCAAAAAAGGTGTGCTGCGGAAGATTGGCCTGCCAGTCATGCGGCAGGAGCGCATACCAGGTAAAGGGATGTTCCATTTATCCTACTTGAGCGAATGAATCACGGCTTCAACCAAAACCGCCAGTAGCAAACTGGAAAATCCTAGTGCGAAGGACAATCCATCGATTTGGAACCGAAAAAATAAAAGCGTCAGAAGGCCCAAGAAAATAATAATTTTCAAGATTAGCAGAGACACGCCTACTTTGACGCGGCCCTTACCCGCCAGCGGCTCCAAAACCCATAAGATGCCAAATCCAAGCAAAAAAAAATTCACGCCCATGAATGCGCCGCCCAGGAGAAGCGCCGTTAGGTCGATGAGTTTGGTTTGGCCCAGAGTTACAGCGGTCGCAAGGAGTAGCAATACATGCCAAAGTTCAACGCGAAGAATGGTCGCTGCACCGGCCTGCTGTGTCATTCCGTTGGGTTGGGATAGGGCCTCATCACCTCACTCATCTCACGCGTGCTCCGATGGATGCAAACTTGTTGTCTCCCGACCAGCCATCGCTCTGACTATAACTCCAGGAAGCTCAACACAACTGCACCACTACCGTTGTTGGCGTGAGAACGGCGTTCGGTTCTGATTGCGAATAGGAGGGCTCTCCTCCGCTGTCGCCACTGCGTTTAAGTTTCTAACATGAAGGTATAGGGCGGTCAACTACGGCGATCACTTCGGCACCACGACTCGAAGGCAGCAACGGTTTTGTGTAAATCCGCGTTGGAATGAGACAGAGATATCATCATCGCTTCGAACGGGGCAGGTGGTAAGTAGACCCCTCGCTCCAACATGCCGTGAAAAAACCTGGCGAATTTTTCGCGATCACATTGTCTGGCCTCGTCGGCATTGGAGACTCGTTCAACCCCGAAAAATAACGTCATCATTGAACCAGCCCGATTGACAGTCGCCTTGGTCTTATATTTCGCCAGTACCTTGGCAAAATTTTCCGCCAGGTATTTGCCTTTTTTTTCAAGCGTTTGATATGTGCCGTGCCGCGAAAGCTGTTTCAACGTTGCCAGCCCGGCGGTGACGGCCAGTGGATTACCGGATAAGGTCCCGGCTTGATAGACCGGACCTAGGGGAGCGATCAAGTTCATTATATCGCGGCGTCCACCGAACGCCGCAAGGGGCAAGCCGCCGCCCAAAATCTTGCCCAAGCAAGTCAGATCCGGACGCACTCCGTACACTTCTTGAGCGCCGCCCGAGGAAAGACGAAAGCCCGTAACGACCTCATCAAAAATAAGCAAACTGCCATATCGGCGGGTAATGCTTGCCAGGTTTGCAAGAAACTTTGAGGCCGGCGGAATCACGCCGATATTGGCGCAAACAGGTTCAACGATCACGGCCGCGATTTTATTGCCGTATTTAGAAAATATTCTCTCAATACCCGTTATATCATTGTAACGAGCTACTAGTGTTTCAGCAGCCAACGCCGGCACCACTCCCGGACTGTCGGGCAATCCCAGCGTCGCAACTCCCGAGCCTGCCTTAACCAACAGTCCGTCTGCATGACCGTGATAACAGCCATCAAACTTTACGATTTTGCTGCGCTTGGTGAAGGCTCGTGCCAAACGTATTGCACTCATTGTTGCTTCTGTGCCAGAACTCACCAGACGTATTTTTTCTATGCTCGGGATCAAACGGCAGATAGTTTCGGCCATTTGCAATTCCCGCTCGGTCGGTGCTCCGAATGTGGTGCCTTGCCGCAACGCATCTCGTAGCGCCCCGGTAACATAAGGGTGCGCATGACCGAGAATCAGCGGCCCCCAAGAGCCTACGTAATCGATATACTCATTGCCATCGATATCAATCACATGCGCGCCTTTACCGCGCGCGATAAAACGCGGCACACCTGTAACTGCGTGCCACGCTCGTACAGGACTGTTCACGCCGCCCGGAATTTTTTTTTGCGAGATGTTAAAAAGTCGCTTTGATTTTCCGATGATCATCAGTCGAGTTCAGCTAGCACCGGCTTATCAGTGTGTCAAGATTGCTGAAACGATAAGAAAATTTTTTCTAAAAATTTTTCCTTGAAATGGGGTATGAAAAGGATTATGACTTGCGCTTCGGTAATTTTTTGTATCTGCTCTCGCTTCGGTTTAGGCATCATAAGGTCATGAGTTCTCATCGCTCGTTGTGTAACGAAAAGAATAGCAAAAAAATTTGTCATCTATTCTCACTCGGTGCTTTTGTCGATTGAGTTCGTTGTTAATTCCGGTAAATAGCTGAAAGCCAAGCTGTTTTTTGATTATCCACAGCTGTGGATAACGTTGTTCGTAACTATAATAGTTTTCTTTTAAAAATTAACCACTTAGTTGGTGCGGAACTATGCTTGAAATGTGGGAAGAAGCTCTCAGACAATTGAGAGAAAAAGTCGGAAAACAAAATTTTGAAACGTGGATTAAACCAATTCGCATGCAATCAATTACCGGCGACGGCATCGTTCTCGGCGTTCCCAATAAATTTTTCCGGGATTGGTTGAGCGAACATTATTTTCCTCAGATTAGTGAAGTTTTAGAATCTTTGACGCATAAAGAGTTGAAGATTTCTCTCACTATCAACAATCAATCGCCTGTTGCGCGACCGGAAAATGTGCCACGAGCCGATAAGAAGGAAGAAAGGGAACCTCATCCCAAGAGTCCTTCGCGCGCCAACAATCTAGTTCCAAAATATACATTCGAAAATTTCGTCGTGGGTGCAAGCAATCAATTCGCTCATGCGGCGTCAATGGCAGTGGCCAACCAGCCTGGCGATCATTACAATCCGTTGTTCATCTATGGAGGCGTTGGTCTCGGCAAGACTCATCTTGCTAATGCGATCGGCCATCGCGCTGCTGCGACTCGTTCGGGGCTAAAGATTTTTTATCTCAGTTCAGAGTCGTTCATGAACGAACTGATTGGCTCGCTCAGGCGCGATAAAATGGACGAATTTAAAACAAAATTCAGAAACATCGATATTTTGATCGTCGATGATGTGCAGTTTATCGCCGGCAAAGAGAGAACCCAGGAAGAGTTTTTCCATACTTTCAACTCGCTTTATGAATCCCACAAGCAGATCGTCATCACTTCCGACAAATTTCCTAAGGAAATTCCCGGACTCGAAGATCGGCTGCGGAACCGGTTTGAATGGGGTCTGATCGCAGATATTCAACCGCCGGACATAGAGACACGAGTGGCGATCATTCAAAAGAAAGCGGAAGGAGAGGGCATTCAACTGCCTCACGATGTGGCAATTTTTCTGGCAACCAATATCGAATCCAATGTCAGAGAATTAGAAGGATCTTTAACGCGGCTTGGAGCATTTTCATCTCTGACGAAGTCGCTAATTACGATCGATCTTGCCAAGGAAGTACTTCACAATACCCTCAGAGGCGCAAAGAAGGAGATAACGGTCGAGAGCATTCAGAAAACAATATGCGATTTCTACAACCTTAAGCTCGGTGATTTAAAGGCCAAACGAAGAACAAAAAACATCGCCCTACCACGGCAAGTGGCGATGTATCTTTGCCGAAAGTATACCGAGACCTCTTTTCCAGCAATCGGGGATAAGTTCGGCGGCCGCGATCATTCGACCGTGATTCATGCATCCAAGACAATCGAAAAGCGAATCAAAGAAGATCCCTATATGCAGAACACGATCGAGCGATTAGAGAGAAACTTAAATCTGCATAAATGACTGTGGATAAGCTGTGCCGAGCCAAAGAACAATTGTGGACAACTGGTGAGTAACCATCGCCTACGCTGTTCTCGCCAACTTAGCGCGTTGAACTGTAAGGATTCAACCACAGGCCAAGATACCTCAGTTGTTGAACTTTTGGCGGTTATCCGGGTTATGAACAGTCTCTATTGCTACTACTTCACTGATTTATATATATAAGAGAAGAAGAGAGTCGGGAGGAAACATGGAGATTAAAGCAAAGCGAGGAGATCTTCTCGCCACGCTTTATTGGACCCAAAGCATCGTTGAACGCCGCAATACGATGCCGATTTTGGCGAATGTTCTCCTCGAGTCTCAGAAAAAAGACATTCGCGTTACCGCCACGGACCTGGAAGTCGGTGTCAGAGGAAGTCTCGAAGGAGATGTTGTCAAAGAGGGTTCGGTTACGGTGAATGCGAAGAAACTTTATGAGATTGTTCGCGAGGTTCCGAACGAACACGTTCAACTTAAACGACTTGAAAATGATTGGGTCGAAATTCGCAGCGGAAAATCGGTTTTCAAGATTGTCGGAATGGATGCGCGTGAGTTTCCACAGTTTCCAAAATTTAGCCGCGATGGATTGACAACCACCCCCGCTTCGACACTTCGGGAAATGATCGAGGGCACGATCTTTTCTGTTTCCACGGATGAAACGCGTTACAGTTTGAATGGAGTTTATGTTGAGCAGGGGGAGGCCGGTAACGTTCGTTTAGTAGCTACCGACGGTCACCGGCTGGCTTTTGACGAGAGAAATCTCGGCTCTTTCGGGCTGGCAAAAGGTGTGATTTTGCCCAGGAAGGGGTTAGCGGAACTTAAGAAGCTTCTGGAAAGCGGCGATGATGGGGTTGTTTCTATCGGCTTTCGGGAGAACATGGGTCTTGTCATGAAAGACAGAGTCGAATTGTTTATGCGGCTCATCGATGGCGACTTCCCTGATTACACGAAAGTGATCCCGAAAGGGAATCAGAATATTGCTCGTATCGAGCACGATGAATTGTTGCAAGCTCTACGGCGAGTTTCGATTATTTCAAGTGAACGTTACAAGGGCATCAAAATGGAATTCACGGAGGATAAGCTTTCCGTCTCAGCGAACAATCCGGATCTTGGCGAGGCGACCGAAGAAGTAGAGATGGAGTATAAAGGAAAACCGATGATGGGGAGGTGCAAATCGAGCTAAAAGACGAACTCAGCCCGAGCTTGGTGAAGAAGGGCGGCAAAGAAGGCTACCTTTATGTCCTGATGCCGATGCGTTTGTAATGTTGTGATACTCTAACTTGGGTGCGTGACGTGAATGTGATTTGTTGCGAAATCTAGCTCCGGTACTTTTCGTCTAACTGGTACTTTTCTTCTAAACCCACAATCCTGTTAAATTCATCGAAGGGCATCAAGCGGTCCAAAATATCCACCGTTGTTCCGTCCCGGCGAAGCGTCGTATAAACCTCATTTAGCGACTTTGCTACCGAATAAAGCGGTGCCAGCGGCCAAACGACCAGGTCGAAGCCCAGATCACGCAGTTCTTGTGGTCCCATCAAAGGAGTGACACCCCGCTCTAGCATATTGGCTACTAATGGTGGCGGCACACAGCGCGCGATCTCGAGCATCTCTTCTTTTGTTTCCGGAGCCTCAATAAACACCGCATCGGCGCCGGCCTTCTTGAATGCAATTCCACGGGTGATCGCCTCATTCAAACCTAGAGCTTGTCGCGCGTCGGTGCGCGCAACGATGAAGAAGTCGCGGTTCCTTTTAGTGTCTATGGCAGCCTGCAATTTTTTTAATTGTTCTTCGAGTGGAATGACCTGCTTGCCTTTCATGTGCCCACATCGCTTAGGCCACACCTGGTCTTCTAAAAACATGCCGGCAGCGCCAATTCTGATCAATTCATCGACGGTTCTAATAACGTTAATCGCATTGCCGTAGCCGGTGTCGGCATCGACAATCACCGGCAAGTCGGTCACCGAACAAATTCGCTGAGCTGCCGACAACATTTCCGTTTGGGTTAGAATACCGAAATCAGGCTCCCCGAGCATCGTTGCGGCAAGGCTATAACCGCTTATAAAAATAACTTCGAAACCTGTCTTAGTGGCGATCTGTGCGCTCAGCGCATCGTAGACTCCAGGCATGACCAGCTGGCCGCTTTTTTTCAATGATCGCCGAATCATTTCCGCTTTGTCCATAGGAAACTCCTAAGCCGGATTTATGAACAGCCGATCGAGCACGTGCTTCGGGGAACGAATCGGTGGGAAGTTAAGTCAGCGCCGCGGCCCGCCGCGGCCAAAACCGCGCTGCTGTCTTCCAGGCTCGGGCTTAGGCGCGGCGCGCAATAGCCTGGCAGATTTTAAGCCTAAAATATCAGCGCCGTAGCGTGATTGATCCAGGTGATCATAGCGAGCTTTGATCTTCTGACGGATCTGATTGCGCCTGGTCATATCTCGGAGAGCAGCTTTGAGATCTTCGAGATCGAGCGAGACAACGGCGTCATGACCCCGCGCAGTAAAATGCAGCGTAAATCGTGATCCTTCGCCTTCGCGCGCGCTGTAATCCATTTTTTTATCGATCGTACGAATGATTTCACGGAGCAAAGCTTCTTCTTCTTGATGAACGCCTTTTCCAAACATAATGATGTCCTCCCTGGCAAATAGAGAATGCCCCCTGAGCTACTTAATGGGATGAGAACGATAAGCTCCCATCTGCCAATTACCGCCAAGGTGTGAAAATCTACGCTAAACTAGAGGTAAGATCAATCACCATTAGAAGGTTCCCCGTAGGATTCAGAACGACTCAGGTGAGGCCGCAGGTCGAGTTCGTGCATCCAAAATAGGGCGTTTGTTTAAACGTGAATAGGACGATCGCGGCAATGCTATCGGGTGAATTCCCACGCCAAAGATTGACCTAACATCCGCCGCCTTTTGTACGGACTCGGCCCGGCTAACGTGGTTGGACGACAGCGCTTTGCCTTGGCGAGTCGGATTTCTTCAGCAACCCGGAGGTGCTTGTCTCAGTGCCGCGACATAAAAGCGCCATGGCATAACCTTGGCGCACCAAGGCGCGCGCTAGGGATGCGCCCAATCGTCCGACGCCGGCGACAATGGTCGTTCCGTAAGAATTAGGAATGGTCGGTGGTATTGACGAATAATTCGTCAAGCGTCATTTTGCGGCCGAGCAGGCCTTGCTCCTGAGAATATTGCATCAACGTTTCCAGAGTCTTGCAATTGGCCTCGCCGAGTCCGTAAACCCAGGGATCTTTGCCGAGAATATCTTCCTGTTCTTCCAAGAAATGACGAAACCAGGCTAATGGGACGATTCTCGGATTTTCCAGTCGCTTGTATGCGGCAATTTTGGATTCCTCGAATGCCTGCATCAGGTTGATCGGCACCCACGGATACTTATCGATGACTTCTTGCTTGATGGCTGTAGTGTGCATGATCGGAAAAATGCCCGTGCGCTTGAAATAATCCATTTCGAGATCCCGGTAATTTGGAAAAAGACGGGTAACTCGCGGATCTTTTTCCAAAATCGGTTTAATCAGTTCAGGATGAACCAAAGCGTCCAATTCGCCATCGACTAGCATTTGTTCAACATGTTTTCCTGAAGCTATCCGTTCGAGGTGCAAATCCGCGGGCGCGCTCCATTCGACTTCTTCATCATCTTGCTTGAACCAGTGGATCTGCTTATGCGGGACCTTATGCTCGTGCTCCAAAATGCCACGAATCCATAAATTTGCTGTAGCTTGAAAATTGCGCAGGCCTACTTTCTTGCCGATCAAGTCCGTCGGCTGGGCGATAGCTTTGCAAGTATTGAGAAAGATGAAGCCATGACGGAAGCGACGGTGAAGAAAAACCGGTATCGCATTAAACGGCAGGCCAACATACTTGGCCATGAGATAATTGGACATCGACAGTTCGGCGACATCAAACTCGCGGTTGCGAACCATGCGCCAGTGGCGGATGTCCGAGGTCATATCGGTTAGTACCGTTAGTTCAATTCCGTCCGGCTTAACGCTTCCTTCCTTGAGTGCGCGGACGCTTTCGTAGTCCCCGCAAGCCAACGTGAGGTGTACCTTTCTACTCATGCGGCCTATCTAGCACGGTTCACAGGGATTGCCAACGGAATGCGGAATTGACTCTCTTATACGTCTTTGGTATTACGCATGGGCCGACATCATGAGATCGGAGTTTGTCGATGAAAAAATGGCAGATCAATTCAGTTTTGGTGGGCATGTCTCTTTTTCTAGCCGTTCCGGCACTGGCCCAGAACCCGGTCCGTATCAACTGGACGGCGGTAACCGGCGCGCAAAGCGGCATGTTCATGGCGCACCAGGAAGGATTGTTCAAAAAACACGGAGCTGATGTCGAGTTGATTCATATTCCTTCGAGCTCGCGTGGCATCCAGGCGATACTGGCAGGTGAAATATCTTTCTCATTCATGGACGGCGCCAACGCGGCGCAGGCCAATCTCAAAGGAGCAAGCCTGGCCCTGGTTGCGGGAGCGACCAACCGGCAGGTCTTTTCCCTGATGGCGAAACCGGAATTCAAGCGTATCGCTGATTTGAAAGGAAAAAAGATCGGCATTACCCGGGTGGGTTCCTCCACGCATACTTCGGCGCTCTTCGCGCTCGCCTCCGCGGGCTTGAGGACTAACGATTACCAGTTGTTGCCGCTACTTGAAGTGCCGAATATCTATACAGCTCTCGCGGCTGGCCAAATTGACGCCGGAGTCATGTCGCCACCGACAAACGCGCGAGCGAAGCGGTCCGGCTTCATCGAGTTAATGAATGTCGCCAAAGAAGGACCCGAGTTCGTTTCGGTGGCGGTGGGAACGAGCCGTTCGTATATTAAGGCCAACGAAGAGATCGTGCGCCGAGTGGTGCGGGCGTACGCTGAAGGTGTTCAGTTATTTAAAAATAACAAGCCAGCGGCACTGAAAATGATTCAAAAACAGCTTAAGGTAAGTGATCCTGAAATCCAGGAAGATACGTACAGTCAGTTTCGCGAATATCTGGAATATCCCCCCTACGTAAGCCGCAAAGGCATGGAAGCAGTGCTAGCTGAACTGGCTGACAAAGAACCAGGGGCTAAGAACATGAAGTCGGAAGACCTTATGGATATGCGCTTTGTCGCCGAACTGGATAAGAAAGCCGGCGGAAAGTAGCGCTTTCTTTAGAGTCCCCTGCGGTAAACTCTGAGCATCGAACGCCTGAGTCCCTTGGCCGGGCTTCGGCATCGAGGCTTAGGAGTTTACCGCAGCAATGTTTACGTGGATTTGCGGAATTTCTTGGCCCGGCGTGCAAAGTACTCCCACATTGAACCGAGACGATGTGGCGTGTAGATCTGCTCGTATTTAATCGCTGATTCTTGGTCGCTGGTCCATGACGGATCGCCTGAAGCTGTCGCCATAAGCTGGATACGTGCTGCTTTCTCAAGGAAAATGGCATAGAGCGTCGCCACTTCAATACTTTCGCCGACCACGGTGGAGCCGTGATTCTTCATCAATAAGCCGCGACACTTGCCCAGGCTCTTGGCTACCTCTACCCCGAGTTCCGGGGTTCGAATCAGAGCGGTCGTGAGATCAAACAGCGGCAGCCCTTCATAAAATATGTTGCCCTCATGGCTGATCGGACGAAGCGGCTGACGCAGCGAACCGAGGGCAATTGCATGCGGTGGATGGGAGTGCACGACGCATTGGACGTCCTGTCTCGCCTTGAAGATTTCGGTGTGGATGAATACCTCGGAATGACGCTCGTACTTGCCGCCGACTTTGTTGCCATCCAAATCAACTTCGATAACGTGTTCCGGTCGAATTTCCTCAAACCCGAAGCTGTGCGGCTTCATGAGAATTCGCTCTTTGCCGGGAATTCTGACTGAAACGTGGCCAAGGATATTGTCCCAGTGACCTTCGTACGCGAGAATGTTGCACGACAAGGCTAAGCTTTCTTTGAGTTCTTTCACGTTACTCATAGGTGTGTTCCCTCACTTGATGATTGAAGCCTAACTGCCGGCGCGCAGGCGGAAGCGTTGGATTTTGCCGGTGACAGTTTTAGGAAGGTCCTCGACAAACTCGATCCAACGCGGATATTTGTAAGGCGCAAGTCTGGTTTTGACGTGGGTCTGGAGTTCTAAACGCAGTTCGTCGCTAGGTTTAAACTCGGTCTTCAACAGGACATACGCTTTCGGCTTGAGCAAACCTTCCGCGTCGGTATCGCCGATAACACCCGACTCGAGCACCGCCGGATGCTCCATCAAGGTGTTTTCAATTTCGATCGGCGAGACCCATAAACCACCCACTTTCATCATGTCATCGGAGCGGCCGCAGTACCAGTAGTAACCCTCGGCGTCGGTATAGTACGTATCGCCGGTTTTCAGCCACTCGCCTTGCATAACGCGTTTGGTTTGTTCATGTTTGTTCCAGTAGTAGGGAGAGTTGGCGTCGCCTTTTACCATTAAGTTGCCAATTTCCCCCAGCGGAACTTCGTGCCCGCCATCGTCGACGATCTTGGCTTCGAAAGCGGGGGTTACTTCGCCGCTGCTACCGGCCTTAGCCCTGCCCGGGCGATTGGCGAGAAAATCATGGGTTGCTTCGGTGGAACCGACGACATCAAGCAATTCCATGCCGAACCGCTCTTGCCAGTGTTGAAAGATTGCCGGCGGCAATGGCTCGCCAGAAGAAAGACAGATGCGCAACGAGCTCAAGTCGTATTTTTTCTCGATTCGCAAAAATCGCGCGTAGAGCGTCGGCACGGAAAAGAAGAACGTCGGTTTATATCTGTCGATGACCTGAAGAATTTTTTCCGGATCCGGTTTTTCGGGCCAGAGAACGGTTGAGGCGCCGAAGCGAAAGGGAAAGTAAAGTGAGTTGCCCAACCCGTAAGAAAAAAAAAGCTTCGATGCCGAAAAACAGCGATCGTTCTCATTCATGCCCAGGACCGGTTTCACGAACAGATCGGTGATCGTTATCATGTCGTGCTGCAGGTGAACCGCGCCTTTGGGCACTCCAGTGCTGCCTGACGTGTAACCCCAAAAGCCCACATCATCGCGCTGGGTTGGCTCTGGTCCCAGGTACTCTGATGCTCGAGCGATGAGCTCTTGGTAGGATCGCGCTTTTGCCTGGCCTTTGCCGACAACCAGAATATGTTTAAGGTATCTGGTGTTGTCCCAAATCTTGGCAATTTCTGGGAACACCGATTCGTGGACGATGATGGCGCGCGCTCGACTGTCATTGATCAAGTATTCGTAATCCTTTGCCGCCATCCAAGGATTCGTCGGAATCGGCACCGCGCCGATCTTTATGGCGCCGAAAAAGCTGTAAGCAAACTCAGGCGAGTCCGGAAGAGCAAGTAATACCCGATGCTCGATTTCGACACCGAGCTCTTTTAAAGCATTACCGGTCCGGTTTACTTTTTCGTAGACTTCTTGGTAGGTGATCGCTTCGTCTTGGTAGTAAATCGCGATTCTGCCGCCGCGACCTTGGGTGATGTTTTCATCGACAAAAGTCGTGGCGGCATTATAG